>NZ_DGMH01000013.1:29284-37832 GCF_002388305.1 Sulfitobacter sp. UBA4523 | reverse complement strand
GCGCGCTTAGCCCGCCGCAGCTGCCGCGATCGTTTGGGTGCAGATCGGGCGGCCATTGTCGGCGCGCAGGGGCAGGAAGGTGGTTTCGACCGGCCCGCGGTAGCGATAGACGTAGCACCCGTTGCTGGGGTCGATCTTAACCGCGGTCAGATCCTGGTTCTTGGCAGCCACCAAGCGCACCCCTTCGGGCAGTTCGGTGAAAAACCCTTGGTCGTTGGTCATCTTGTCAGTGGTGGTCTGTACATCCGCACAAGCAGCCAGCGCCAATACGGCACAGCCTGCAATCCAAACCCGAACGCTCATCGTGATATTCCTCATATGAATTTGCTATGCAGCTAGGGTATTTCGCCGGAGTTGTAAAACAAGGGCGCGTGTTTCTGGGTCACAAACTGTTGCATTGCTGCCGATGGCCGCGACTAGTCGTGCTCTTCATAGGTGCCTGCGCGTTTTTCAAGCTTGCGCACCAGCGCGATGATGATCAGCGCGAGGATCACGGTCATGCCTGCAATCGTCCATTCGCCCAACCCGCAGGCCACGCCAACGGCGGCGGCGACCCACATGCTGGCCCCCGTGGTCAGGCCGCGCACCTTGCCTTGGGAAAAGACAATCAGCCCCGCGGCAAGGAAAGCGACTCCGCTGGTCACCGCCTCGATGATACGCAGGGGGTCCATCCGGATGGTGTCGCCGAATTCGGCGCTGCGGGCGAGCAGGGCGAGGGTCAGCAGACAGTAGATGCACGACGCGAGGCCGATCAGCATATGCGTGCGCAGACCCGCAGGCCGTTTGGAGGTTTCGCGTTCAAGCCCGATCAGCCCGCAGAATACCACCGTCGCAAGGGTGCGGGCCATAACGACCGACAGGGGCAGGCTGGGGGCGAGGGAGAATTCGTTCAGCAGATCTTCCCACATCAGCGTGTCTCCTGCGCGCAAGACGGGTGCGGGAGAGGGGGGCAGGGGGCGGAACTGGGCATGGGGGCAATCCGGTCTCTTGAAAGCTGATGGTTTGGATATAGGGCGGTGACAGAAAAAGACCGCCCCCGATGTGGGGACGGTCTGCGTCGTTAACTTCTGTGGATCAGATCCAGTAGTTCGGCACCATATAGTGTTCGTGGGTCCGGCGCTCCCATTCGCGGTCTGTCACCCAACCGTCGCTGCGGGTTGGTGCGCCTTTGACCTGCTCTTCGGTGATGTCGGTCACGAAACCTTCTTTGGTGGTGTCGTATTCAAGCTTGCCCCACGGCACGGGGTGGTGATCCTCGCCCAGGCCCAGAAACCCGCCAAAGCCCATCACGGCATAGGCGACCTTGCCGGATTGTTTGTCGATCATCAGATGGTCGATGGACCCGATATGCGTGCCATCGCGGCTGTAAACAGTCGTACCATTCACGTCAGAGGAAGATACGAGGCTAGAATGTGATGTCGCAGTCATGTCGAAACTCTCCTGTGTTGTGGTTACCTGTAGTTGAAACGACAGAGGCGGCGCGGCGGTTCCGCGTCCGTCGAGGGGCGGCTAACTTCTGCCGATGGGCGTTGTTTGGCCGTGGGGGCACGGGGGCTTGGAACTTTGGGTAAATGCGGCGGGTTGGTCTTTGACCAATCGACCACAGCTGGCCGGTTCAAACCCAAGCATGAAAAGGGAGATTCCAATGAAATTCGCACTCACCACCGCCGTGGCCTGCGGGCTGATGACAAGCGCCGCTTTCGCCGCCGAGACGACTGCGCCGGTTATGGATGCCGAGGGCGCAGAGGTCGGAACCGTGACGGTCCAGGATACCGAGTCCGGCGTGGCGCTGGCAAAACTGTCGCTATCCAACCTGCCCGCAGGGGGCATTGCGGTGCATTTGCATGAAACCGGTGATTGTTCGGGCGACGGGTTCAAATCCGCTGGCGGACATATCGCGGGGGACCGCGAGCATGGCGTGTTGACCGCCGGTGGCCCACACCCCGGTGATATGCCGAATGTCACCGTGGGCAGTGATGGCACCGTAGAGCAGGAAGTGTTCCTGCCGTTCCTGAATGTCGAAGAGCATCTGATGGATGACGACGGCGCTGCCTTTGTAATCCACGGCGGGCAGGACGATTACAGCTCGCAACCTTCAGGCGATGCGGGCGACCGGATTGCCTGCGGTGTCTTTGGTGCTGATCCCGCCTGACCCCCCTTCGGCAAACGATGATTTGAACGACCAAGGCCGCGCCCCCACTGGCGCGGCCTTGCTTTTGCTGGCATAGGCTACCGCTGGCACCCTGCACGGACAGGGGGCAAACCGCCGGATCAATCAGCAAGGTTTCCCATGGCAAAAACACCCAGCCCCTGTATCGACGTGTGCAAGTTCAAACGCGAAGGCCATTGCATCGGGTGTTCGATGACCAAGGCGCAGAAATCCATGTTCAAATCGCTGAAAAAAGAAAGCCACCGCGTCGGCTTTATCCAGATGCTGACCGCGCAACAGGAACGTCTGGGCAAATACAGCCATTGGGATCTGGCCTATCGCAAGAAGCTGGCAAAACGCAAAATCGCGGCCGAGAAGCTTCTCTAGCCGCGATTTGATTTTGGGTGCTGACGGGATCAGCGGGCGGGCGGGTTAGCCTGCGAGGTGTGCGCGCAGGAACCACGCGAATTTCTCGTGCTCTGTCCCGCGTGCGATGCACAGATCTTCTGTCAGCGTGTCGCCATGGTCGGCGGCCAACTGGCCCGCACCCGCGATGGTGGAGGCCAGCGTTTCCTGCGCTTCCATCATGACGCGGATCATTTCCTTGTCGTTGGCGTGGCCATCATGTTCGTTGATCTTGGACCGCTTCAGCATGCCTGCAAGCATCCCTTCGGCATGGACATCAAGGGCGCGAATACGCTCTGCCAGATCATCCTGCGCGACAAAGTGGTCTTCGTAGATCTTCTGGAACAGGTCGTGCAGCGGGCCGAAACCCATGCCTTTTACGTTCCAGTGAAAGTTTTGCGCCAGCATTGTCGTCACGGCGGTTTCCGCAACGCATTGGTTCAATGCATCGGCGATTGCTGTTTTTGCATCGGTTGTCAAAGCAGCTGCTGTCTGGTTCATTTTCTCGTCCCCAAGTGATTAAAATTCTGACTGGCTGGCACGGTACTAGCTTGCTGTCCATTCAACATAGACACCAAAAACGGTTTGCCAAGGTCTTTTTGGAATTATTCTAAACTTGAGAAAACTGCTCGGAAATCTGGCCAAGAAGATAGCCGATATAGCGTCGGTCCGCAGGGGCCACGCGCGACTTGATCAGGAAGTTGAGACTGGCGGGATCGTCCTCGCGGATGCTGGTGAGGCAGCGCAGGATCCATGCTTCGTCGAACGATAGCGTGTCTGTGCCCGGCGCGAACCAGACGACCTTGCGCTGCACCGCATTCGGCAGACATTTGATCAGCGTATCCACAAATGTGCGTTTCGCGTCCTCGCCATCAAGGCTGAGCAGGGCGCAGGCTTCGTAAAGATCCGTACGCGCGGCGACGCGACAGGCCATCGCCGACATCCGCAAATGGGTCAGCGCGATGCGTTGTTCGGGGGTGATACGGGGGGCGGGAGCCTGTGCCGGAGCGTCGTCGCGGTCGAGGATCGGAAGGGTCGCCAAAGATGCCATATCAAGAGAAGTCCATACATGGGGCAGGGTTCGGGCCTGTCCGGTTGAATATCTTACTTTATTTATAGGGTATAAGCATCGCCCCGACAAGGGGGAGTGTTTTAGTGGGGTATTTGAAAATATTATGTAAATACATGGGTGTAGGCAGGACGCCGCTTGTGGCGGCCAAGTTTGTGACGCAGCGGCTTGCCCCGACGCGCTGACCTGATTAGGTCTCGGGCAAGTGAATACCTTACTATTTCAGTTTGACAATAGCCGCGAGGCGGTTCATTTCCGACTAAAACAGTAAGGGACAGAATTCCATGCAAATTTCAAGGATTGCCTTGGTGGCCGCGCTGGCCGCATCACACCCCGCCTATGCGCAGCAGGCGGATACGCTTGATCTGGGGACGCTCACGCTTGAGGCGGAAAGCGATGCGACGCTGTTGCAAAACGGGTATGTGGCCGAGTCGGGGCGTCAGGCCACGCGCGTAGACACCCCCATCCGTGACATCCCCCAAGCGATCAGCACCGTCGGGCAGGACCAGATCGAAGATCAGGAGCCGCGCACGCTGCTGGACGCGTTGGGTTATACCTCGGGGACGAATGTCACCAACTTCGGTTTCGACTCGCGCTATGACGCTGTCTATCTGCGCGGTTTCTCGGCCTATTATGACGGGTTGTTCCGCGATGGCCTGCGTCAGGTGAACGGGCCGTCGGCGTGGTTCCAGAACCACCCCTACACGTTCGAAGGGGTTTCCGTGCTAAAGGGGCCATCGTCGTCGATGTATGGCGTCAGCGGTGCGGGCGGTCTGGTGAATATCATTTCCAAACGCCCCAAGGACGAAGCCTATAACGAGCTGAAGCTGACCTTTGGCACCGACAGCCGCAAAGAGCTGGCGTTCGATTTCACCAGTCCCGTCGGCACCGACGGACGGCTCAGCTATCGTCTGACCGGTGTGGCGCGGGATGCGGATACGCCACTGCCGGGCTATAGCGATGATCTGGCGCTGCTGGCCCCGTCCTTCACCTATCAATTGACGGATCGGACCAAGATCACCGTGCTGACAGAATATTCTGAATCAACACGCGGCGGTACGGCGTCTTACTACAACCCGTCGCAGGGCGAAGCGTCTGATATCTATGTCGGCGATCCTGATTATAATGACTTTGTGAACGAACAATGGCGCGTCGGCTACGAGCTTGAGCAAGAGATGGACAATGGCGTGACCCTGCGCCAGAACCTGCGGTATTCCGAAGTGGATGCGGATCTTGAGTTCAGCGGCATCTATGCGGCGGGCACGGGGTTCGGGCGCTACTGGGGCCATTATCTTGAGAATTCCGAGAATTTCTCGGTCGATACCTATGCCGAGGGGCATTTCTCTACCGGTGCGTTTGACCACACGGTTGTGGCCGGTTTCGATTACACGCAGTCGTCCTATGACGCCTATTATGGCGGTGTCGGCTATGTCTCTGCCGCCGACACGGATGCGGTGGATCAGCCCTATTCCAACGGTCAGGAAATGTACCAGTATGGCGTCTATGTGCACGACCAGCTGAGCTCCGGCCCGTGGACGATGTTCCTGAGCGGCCGCTACGACTGGGTCGACATGACCACCTTTGACGCCAATCAGAACGGCACCGATACATCGCACAACGGTTTCTCGGGTCGCGTCGGTCTGAGCTATGCGTTCAACACCGACCTGTCGGTCTATGCCAATGTGTCGAGCTCTTTCGTGCCGACCACAGGGCTGGTCTATGACGACAGCACCGACCCCAACAGCGGCCGTTCGGCAGAGCCGACACGCGGGCTGCAAAAGGAAGTGGGCGTCAAGTACCAGCTGCCGGGCACGGAAAGCCTGGTCACCGCGTCGCTGTTTGACATCCGTCAAGAGGACGGGGTTGTCTTCCAGACGGTTGATCCGGCGACGTTCAATGGCTTGAACCAGGTGCAGGTGCCCTATGACCTGCGGTCGCGCGGGCTGGAGATTGAAGGCCAGTTCAACTTTGCCAATGGTCTACGCGTGACCAGCGCCTATACCTATCTGGATATGGAGATCGAGGCAGGGTCCACCGGCACCGTGGGCAACCAGCTGTCGGCCACGCCGCATCACACCGCATCGATCTGGGGCTTCTACGAGCCGCAAAGCGGGGCGTTCAAGGGCTTTGGCTTCGGGGCGGGTCTGCGCTATGTCGGCGAAAGCTATGGCGACGATGCAAATACCTACAAGAACGATGCCGAAGTCTTTGCCGATATGTCGCTGTCCTATGACTTTGGCGAAGTCGGCTATGACGGGCTGAGCGCGCAGATCAACGTCAAGAACGTCTTTGACAACACCGACCAGACCTGCAGCGCGGACTATTGCTATCGCTACGAAGGGCGCACCGCGACGGCCAGCGTCAGCTACCGCTTCTGATGGCGCGGTCCGGGGGAACTTGGGGTGTCGTCGGCGCGATCGGCGGCATCTATATTGCGCAAAGCGTGATTGCGGGCGTCACATGGTCGGGGCTGCCGGGGGTGTTGCGCGCGCAGAAGCTGCCCCTGGACCAGATCGGGTTGATCTCGGTGCTGGTGCTGCCTTGGGCGCTCAAGTTCCTTTGGGCACCGAGGGTTGAACGGTTCCGGCTGCCGGATGGCGGGCGGGACCGGTCGGTCACGATTGTATCACTAGGCGCTGCGGTGGTGATCGCGGCGCTTTGCGTGGTGGGGCTGATCGGCCCGTCGCCGGTGCTGCCTGTTTTGGCGGTGCTGATGGTGGCAGCCTTTGCGACGGCCACGGTGGATATTGCCTGCGACGGCTATGCCGTGGCGGCGTTGAAGGAGACGCAATACGGCTGGGGTAATGCGGCGCAGGTGGGCGGTGCCTATCTGGGGGCTGCGATCGGCGGGGGCGTGTTCCTGATCCTCGTGGACCGCGCCGGATGGCTGGCGGGCGCATGGGGGATGGCGGCGGTGATTGCTGTGCTCTGCGTCCCCTTTGCGATCATCGCGCGGGCGAAAACCGCGCAGGCGCGACCGCATCAACCGCGACTTAGAACCGCCTTGGCCCGCGCCGAGGTGCGTCAGGGGTTGCTGGTCGCGGCGCTTTATGTCGTGGCGCAGAAAACCGCGATGGGGATGTTCGGGCCTTACTTTATCGACGCGGGCTATGATCTGGGTCAGCTTGGACTGCTCAGCGGGGTCGGCAGCCTGACCTTGGGCTTTGCGGGGGCGATGACCGGCGGTGCAGTGGTGCGCCGTTTTGGCACCCGCGTGGTGCTGGCCGGCGCGGTGGCGCTTCAGGCGCTGATCCTCGGGGTGGTTGGCCTGTCGGCGGCGGGTGGCGTTTTCGCCGCCGCGACGGTGGCCCCGATTGCGATGGTCAGCAGCGCGGCCGTCATGGCCTTTGGTTTCGTCGCCCTTTACGGGCAGTTCATGAACTGGTCCGACCCGAGGCAGGGCGGCGTCGATTTTACCTTGTTCCAATGTATGGATGCGGCGGTGAGCATGGTCTCGGGCATGGTCGCCGGGGTCATCGCCGAGCATCTTGGTTACGGTTTCTTTTTTGGTGTGGCCTGTGCCGTCTCGCTTGCGGCATTGCCGCTGATCTGGCGGGTCTCGGGGCAGCGCGCACCGCAACAGGGGATGGCCCATGTCTGATCACACTGCACAAACCGAATTGCCCGGCGTCAACTTCGCCGCGCTGCGTCAGGCCACCTTGGCCGAAGCGGCAGAGCATGACCTGCACGTCGAACAGGATGGCGCGCAGGGAATTGTCGTGGGCACCTATTATGGGCGGATCGCCTTTGCCCCGTCGGGTGCCAATTGCAAGGCCGAGATATCGACCGCGCGCGCCGATTTCCTGCAGACGTTGAAGGACAGTCTGGTGGATCAGATCGGCAGCGTTATGCCCGATGCGGCGCAGGCGATCCGCTGGTCGGATGGGATACGTCAGGGGGCCTTGCCCGATAACGCACGGTTGATGACGGTGCAGCACCGCGAGATGCTGGACTGCGGGTTTATGCGGGTCACGCTGGCGGGCGATGTGGCGCGGTTCTCTGACAGTGCGATCCATTTCCGCCTTGGCATCGCGCAACCGGGCAAGACCCCCCAATGGCCCCGCATCGGAGAGAACGGGGCAACCGTCTGGCCCAAGGGTGACCACAAGCTGCATCTGCCGGTCTATACCGCGCGGCGGGTGGATCGGGAAAACGGGTTGTTGGTGTTTGACCTCTTTATCCACGAAGGCGGGCGCACCACCGATTGGGCGCGCAGCGTTGAACTGGGGACGCAGATCCTTGTCACCGGACCGGGCGGCGGCGGCTGTACGATCACGGGGCCGGTGTTCGGATTTGCCGATGATACCGCCTTTCCGGCCATTGCCCGTATCATGGAGGCGAACCCCGATCTGACAGGGCGCATCATGCTGTATCCATCGCACGTAGATGCCGCGCATTATCCGCTGCCAAAGCACACAGGACTGGAGGTTGTCATCGCCAGCGAGGCCGCGCGTCCCACGATGGGGCAGGCGGCCTGCGACGCGGTTTCATCTGCGGCGGACGGGTTTTTATGGTTCGCGGGGCAAAAGGCAATGGCGACGCAGGTGCGCAAGATGTGGAAAGAGCACGGCGGCGCGGCCGAGCGGTCCTATATCTCGGCCTTCTGGTAACGCGCTGCCATTGAGACAAAAAAGGCAGCCCATTCAAGGGCTGCCTTTTCGTTACTTGCACCGGATGGCGCGCCTTACGCGGCGCTGGCGGATACCAGCAGTTGCGCCTCATGCGCGCGCAGAGACCGCCGGGCGGCGACAAAGTTGGACATGCCGTCAGCCGCATCGAGTTCGGGGAACAGCGACAGGATCTCGCTGCGTTGTTCGGACTGGATGCCGGCCATCGAATGTGCCCCCGGCTGGAAGCTTTCGGCCCATGTGCCATCCGCAAACACGACCTCGTGGTTGTCAAACAGCATGTGGATGTAGCTGACC
>NZ_DGMH01000013.1:19147-29094 GCF_002388305.1 Sulfitobacter sp. UBA4523 | reverse complement strand
AGCATGCGGTGGTTCGGGCTGACCATCATATCGCGCTGCGGCACGCCTTCACCAAAGGCACCGGCCTTGATCCGAACGGGGTTGAAGCCGGGGGTGCGCAGCAGGTTGTCGCGCCCCAGATTGCGGCGACCCACCCAGCGGACCGGCTGCAGGCCGTTGTCACGGGTGACGACCAGATCGCCGACCTTGATCTGCTGCACCGGAATCTCGCCGCGTCGCGTGGCGATGGTGGTGCCGGGGGTAAAGCAGATCACGACCTCTTCGATCTCGGAATAGGTGGTGGTGCCGGTCACGTTGCCATCGGCATCGCGGAATTCGATGGTGCCGGATTCAGGGCCCGTTTTGGTCAGCGTGTACTGCGACCGATCCAGCCCGCTGAGGTTCAGAACGTCGACATCTGTTCCGTCGGCATCTTCGCCGCCCACGATGGTGTGATTGCCGCCCGAGGTAAAGTTGAACAGGTCGGAGCCTTGCCCCCCTTCGGCGCGGTCGTTGCCGCCACCCGAGGTGATTGTATCCTGCCCGTCGCCGCCTTCGATCTGATCGTCGCCTTCGCCACCGTCCAGGCTGTCGTTCCCGCCCTGACCAAAGATCGTGTCGTCGCCCTCGCCGCCCAGAATGGTGTCATTGCCCGCTTCGATCGGGGTCACGACGGCGTCGTCAATCAGGTCGCCAGACAGGGTGAAGCCCGACTGCGTGGAACGGGTTTCGAGCGTGAATTCGATAAACTCGCGGTTCTCAAACTGGCCCGAGAACCACGCATCCTGATCGTCGGGGGAGTTCGCCTCGGTCCCCGCTGCGGTCACGGTGCCATCAGCATTGGTGACATTCAACGACGTATCATCGCTGGTCGCGAAGGAGGTGAAGCTGTTGGTGTCCAGCGTCACGGATTCCTGATCGCCGGGGTTGTTGCGATCCAGATCGTTGAAGGTCGCGGTGGAATTCAGCGCGATCGGCTTGAACTCGCCCGTATCGACGTAGTGCTGGCGGTCGTAGAATTCGAGCCGGAAGGTCGCGGTTTCACCGGCATACCTGCTCTTGCTTCCATCACCAGAGTTCAGTAGGATCTCGAAGCCGGTGCCGCCGGTAAGGTCGATGGGCATGTTGTCATTCGAGGTGTCGACCAGCACCAGTCGCGCGAAAACGCCGCCGCCATTGTCCAACGTTGCCACGTTGTCATAAAAGACGCTGTCGCCTTCGTCGGCTGAGTTACCCGTGTTGAAAAGGCGGCTGGCATAAGACAACGTGATCGGAGACGCGTCGTTGCCCGGTGCCGTACCGACGCCTGCATCGCCATACAGCAGGTCATCGCCCGCGCCACCGTCGATCCGGTCGTCGCCGCCTTCGCCGGACACGCGGTCGTTGCCGGCACCTGCATCGATCCGGTCGTCTTCTGCTGTACCTTGAAGGGTATCTGTCCCCGTCGTGCCGTTGATCGCTGCCATTGTCGTCTGCTCCGCGTGATTTCTGCAAGAAACCACGGTCCGAAGTCGGCAAAGGTTTCGCAAATCGTGAAAAAACTAGCGTTCTTTTTATCGCGGTATGCGCATCTGGCAACGGATTTAACGGCTTTGTGATAAGTTGACGTAGCGGCCTTCTCGCGTCAGTTGTGGGCGGCGTGGTGGTTCACGTTTTACGACCAGTGGATACAAAATGGGGGCGGCATTACTGCCACCCCGCGCTTTGGTCTAAGAATTACTTGCGAAGCAATGCCAGTATGACGAGAAAAGGCAGCGTGAATATGCCCTATCTCACCGGCCTGCTTGGAGAAAATCGTGATGCCGTTCTATGCGCTCTACCTGCCAGTAACCCAAGGGTAGATCAAGCGGGGGAAAACCCCCATCTACGGTTGGATTAGCCCTAAAACCAGTGATTTGGCGACCGCATGATCGCGTGTGCTGGCCCGCAGCTTCTCTTTCGCGCCCTTGATGTGTTTCTCGAAGGTTTTTTCGCTGATCTTGAGGGTCCAGCAGATCTCGGCCGGGCGCAGACCGATGGCAAGATAGCTGAGGCAGTCACGCTCGCGCGGGGTGAGGTTGACCAGCACGCTCATGTGATCGCGGCGGATGCCTTCATCCATCGCAAAGGACAAACGTCGCAACGCGCTGCGATGCTGTTGCCAGTAAAGATCGAATTCGCGGTCGCTGCGTGTCTCGCTCACCCAAAGACCGATGCCGGAGATGGCCTGACCCGCGGGCGTGCGGTTCAGCGCGAAAGACGCACCGAACTGCATCCCGATGTCATTCTCCAGCTCGGATTGCATCTGTTGGGGTTCCGTCGCATCGTCCAACAGGCTGGCGTCATTCCACAGCACCTCTTTCGTGCCATTGGCGATCAACTCGACCGAGATATCGTCATCCACCAGCGCCTGTTCCTCGACCGCGGTGACCCAGTCTTGGGGGTAGGTGTGGCGAAAGAAACCGGCTTGGGTAAACCCGCGCACGGTCGCGTCACTGGCGTAAGGGATGATGCCATAGCCGATGCCGGTGACGCCCAGATCGGCGAAGGTTTGGGTGCAGCTGTCCCAAAACGCAACATCACCCGTGCCCGCTTTCGCGGCACCTGCCAAATCGATCAGCTTTTCCAATGACATGTTCGCCCCCCGGCCTAGACAACATAATGGCAACGGTGTCGCCAAAAAGCAACATAAAATATGGCTGGAACAAGGCGTTCACCCTTTTGCGTAAGGGAATTTGGAGGCGTCAGGCCGGTGCGTGACAAAATACCCTGTTCGGAAAATCGCAAAGCGCGTAAAAGGAGACCATGAATATTTGCGCGATCACAATGGTTTACAAAGACTACTGGGCGCTGTCCCAGTGGTACGCGCATTATGGGCGCATGCTGGGGTTTGATAACCTCTATATCGTCGCCCACGGGGCCGACGCCAAGATCGCCAGCCTTTGCCCGCGTGCGACCGTGATCACTGTGCCCCGCGAAACGCTGGAAGGGTTCGACCGACGACGCGGGCAAGTGCTGAACAGTTTTGCCGATGGGCTGGCCGTGTCTTTCGACTGGGTGATCCGCACCGATGCGGACGAGCTGATCTGTTATGATCCCGCACTTTATACGTCACTGCACGCGGTGTTAGAGACGGCATCGGCAAAGGCGATGTTCGCGCTTGGTCTCAATGTGGCAGAGACCTTGGAGGATGATGTGCTCGCGGCGGGGCAAATGGCTCTTGGCCATCGGCGCACAGCGGTGTTCTCGGGGCACTACAGCAAGGCATGGGTGACCAAACGCGGCACGGGGCTGTGGCGCCACGGCATATGGGTCGGGCCCAAGCGCATTGAAACGGCGGTGTTTGACCTGCCGCGCGGTGTCTACTTGATGCACCTGAAATACGCCAATATCGACGCGTTAGAGACGGCGAACCAGCATCGGACCGACGTGGGGAACATGCCGGGGCGCGGCTTGCCCGGTGCCGCGTGGAAAGAGGCGGACCAGACGGCGGCACGGTTCTATGCCCGATTGGCGGGATTTCGCGACGAGACATGGGAGGTCGCGCGCGATCACGCCTATGCCACGATCAGCGCGGAGCCGGTGCGCGACACCAAAGAAAACGTGCTGCGGGCGAAATCGACAGTGTTCGAGCAACGGGTGACCTTGCCGGAGTGGGTCGCCGCGACGTTTGGCGATACCTGATCAGTGACCCTTCGACGCTGCGGGCTCCGGTGATGGCGCCTTTACCATGCCCTGTTCGCGTGGTGGGATACCCCCGACACAGACCGTAGAATGCGTGGGAGGAGAGCAGGATGACGGATAAGATCAAGGTCGAACGGCACGGGCCGGTGACAGTGCTGCGGCTCGATGATGCCGAAACGATGAACGCCCTGACCTCTGCCATGGCGCTAGAGCTGCGTGACCTGCTGCAACAAGAAGCACAGACAGCGCGGGCGATTGTCTTGGCGGGGTCGCCACGCGCGTTCTCGGCGGGGGCGAACCTCAAGCAGGGGACGATCGAAAGCGGCAAAGAGCTCGATGCGGGTGCCGCGCTTGAAAATGCCTACAACCCGTTGATGATGACGCTTCGCGATCTGCCGGTGCCCGTGGTCTCTGCAGTGCAGGGGGCGGTCGCGGGTGTGGGCGCGTCGATTGCGCTGGCCTGTGATGTGATTGTCGCCGGTCGTGATGCCTATTTCCTTGAAGCCTTTGCGCGGATCGGGCTGATCCCCGATGGCGGGGCGACGTGGTTGCTGACACGCGCCGTGGGCCGCGTGCGCGCGATGGAGATGATGCTGCTGGCCGAGAAAATTCCCGCGCCGACGGCGTTTGACTGGGGGCTGGTGACGCGGCTGGTCGAGAATGACGCGGTTGACGCCACCGCGCTTGAGATCGCGACCAAATTGGCGAACGGGCCGGTGCGCAGCCTTGCCTTGATCCGCAAAGCCGCGTGGAGCGCCGCCGACACTGATTTTGACACCGCATTGGCGAACGAGCGCAAGTGGCAGAAAGAAGCGGGGAATACCCCCGACTTCAAAGAGGGCGTGGCCGCGTTCCTTGAAAAACGGGCGCCCCGCTTTAACGGGTGATCTGTTGTCGAAGGGGGCTGCGACCCCTCTGGTTCCTGCGGGTGTCGGTCCCGCGGGAACGAAATCATGATCTGTGCAGTTGTCGCCCTGAAGGGTTTTGATCATGTACCGCCACCTCATCGCCGCTGCTCTTTTGGTCGTTCTGGCTGCCTGCCAGTTGCCGAAAGACCCCGAAAACACCACTGATATTGTGGAAGGTGCCGTGCTGAAGGTCGGCGCGTTGCAAGATCCTTTGCCGGATCAAGACCTGCAGGCGGTGACATTGATCGCCGCGGCACTGGATGCCGAAATCGAATGGCATCGCGAGAACCCGCACCAGATGCTTGATGCGCTCGAGGGGGGTGATCTGCATCTGCTGGCGGGCGGGATACCGAAAGATTCACCGCTGACAGAGCATACGGGCATGACCAACCCCATCGGATATGTGACCGTCGGGGCCGAGCGTCCCGAACGGGTCTTGCTGCTGCGGCGCGGCGAGAACCGGTTTCTCATGCGGTCCAATATGGCGCTGCGTCCGCTGACGCGGGAGGCGCAGGAATGAACCGCTACCCCCCGCTGCCGCAAGAGATCGCCGACAAAATCGCGAAAGCGCGTCGGTTGGAATGGTGGACGCTGTTCTGGCTGGTCACGATCATTTTCGTGATGTTTCTGGTCATGGGATCAAGTCAGGCGATGCAGGCGGCGTGGATCGAAGACACGCTATCGCTGTTGCCGCCGATCCTGTTCCTGATCGCCGCGCGGCTTGAACGGATGCCACCAAGCCCGAAGTACCCCTTTGGCCTGCACCGCATCGGCACCCTGGCCTTTGCCCTCTCGGCGGCGGCGCTGACCTTGATGGGCGGCTATCTGGTGTATGACGCGGTGGTCACGTTGGTGCGGCAGGAACATCCCACCATCGGCAGTATCGACCTGTTCGGCACCGAGATCTGGATGGGCTGGCTGATGGTGGCGGCATTGGTCTATTCGATCATCCCGCCAGTGATCTTGGGGCGCAAGAAGCTGGCCATCGCGCCCGACATTCAGGACAAGGTGTTGCATGCGGATGCTGACATGAACGCCGCAGACTGGAAGACCGGCGTTGCGGGTATTCTGGGCATCATCGGTATCTCGATGGGGTTCTGGTGGGCCGATGCCGTGGCTGCGGGGTTGATCGGGTTGGACGTGTTGAAAGACGGTGGGCGCAACTTGCGTATCTCCGTCGCGGAGCTGTTGGACGGTGCGCCGCGCAAGCTTGGCTCTGCCGAGCGTCAAAATCTGGCGGATCGTGTTCAGAAAGGCATGGACGGCGCGCCCGTCGTCAAACTGCGCGAGGCCGGACGCTATCTGCACGTGGTGATCGGTGACGACGACGAATTGCTGCCCGATACGGCGCGCGCGAAAGAGCTGGTCGGCGAGGATGACGCTTGGCGCGTGGTCACCCTGAGCGTGAAGCCCGAAAACTAGGCTGCCGCGGGACAGTTCGATTTTTTTCTACATTTATTCGTGTTTTCAGCGACGGAATTTTCAGGGCCCACGTTAAATGGCTTAATGACCTGATCTGGATAGTTGGAATAATGCGGAAATTTGTGAGTTTGCTGGTGGCCGTCGGGCTTTTGTTCGGGGCTTATGCCATCACCTTTGGCCTGCCCGGCACGGATGCCACAAGCGAGGCGGCGCAGCCTCAATCCGCGGCGGGTGGGCGACCTGCAGGTGGCCCCCCTGGGGGCGGGCGTGCTCGGGGGGCGACTTCGGTGGTGACGACCGCGCTGGAACAACGCCCCTACGAGGTGACACTATACGCGACCGGCACAGCATCCTCTTTGCGCAGTGCGGATGTGGTGACTGAAACCGCCGGTACAGTGGTCGAAACCCGGCTGAGTGCGAACCGCGAGGTTGAACAGGGCGAGGTCCTTGTGCGGTTGGATGCGCGGACCCAAGAGCTAAACCTTGAAATCGCGCGCGCCAATCTGCAGCAGGCGACCGATACGGTCGACCGCTATGACCGGCTGCGGGCCGGTGGCAACTCTACCATTACCGATGTCGCACAGTCAGAGGCGCGCGTGGCGCAGCAACTGGCCGATGCCGAAGTGGGGCTGGCCGAAGTTGCGCTGGAAGACCGCACCATCCGCGCGCCCATCTCGGGGCGTCTGGGGCTGAGCGAGGTTGAGGTCGGCGATATCCTTGGCGCCAATGACGTGATTGCAACGATTGACCAGACCGAAACGCTGGTGGTCGAATTCGAACTGCCCGAACGCGCTATCGGTGTCCTAGGGCAGGCGCATGAGGTGCTGGTCTCTACCTCTGCCTTTGTCGGTCGGTCGATCACCGGAGAGATCCTTTCGTTCGACAGCCGGATCGATGCGGTCACGCGTTCGGTCACGGTGAAGGCCAAGATCGACAATGCGGAACGCATCCTCTGGCCGGGCATGACCTTTGCGGTGCGCCTGCTGCATGAAAGCGAACCGCTGCCGGTCTTGCCATCGACCGCGGTGACGTGGTCGCGTACGGGTGCTGCGGTCTGGGTCGATGACGGCGGGACGGCGGTGCGGGTGCCGATCACGATCCTTTACCGTAAGAACGAATTCGTCTGGGTGGAGGCCGACATCGCCGATGGCGCGATGGTTGTAACCGAAGGCGCGCAAAAGCTGCGGGACGGGGCGAAAATCACGGCGGTCGGTGCCGGGACTGAAAAGGCACCGTCATGAGCGATACCCCTGCAAAGCCCCGTGGCGGGCTCGCCGATCTATTCGTCTCGCGGCCGATTTTCGGGATCGTCATCAACCTGCTGATCTTGATCGCAGGTCTGGCGGCGCTTGTGGCTGTGGACGTGCGGGAAATGCCCGACGTTGACCAGCCGGTTCTATCCGTGCGCACCACCTATGAAGGCGCGGTGCCCGCAACCGTCGACCGTGAGGTGACGCAAGTCCTTGAGGATGCCCTGAGCGCGCTTGAGGGGTTATCCTATATGGAATCCACCTCGACCACGGGGTCGAGCCGGATCACCATTGATCTGTCCGAAGGCACCGATGTCGATGTCGCGGCAAATGAGGCGCGCGAGATCGTTTCGTCCACGTTGCGTGACCTGCCCGATGATATCGAGGATGATCCGACCGTGACCAAAAGCGACAGCAACGCGGATGCGATCATCCGGCTGGCGCTGATGGGCGACGCGAGTCTTGATGCGTTGACCGAGCTGGCCGAGGGCGTGGTCTATGACCGGCTGTCCACCATTGACGGCATTGCAGAGGTCACCCTGCGCGGCGAACAACCCAATGAATTCCGCGTGACGCTGGATATGCCCGCGTTGCTTAGTCGGGGGATGACCCTGTTCGATGTCTCTGACGCGCTGGCAGCGCTGCGCGATGACACGCCGCTGGGATCGCTGGAGTCAGATGCGCAAACCTTGGCGCTGCGGGTCGGCAACGCGAATGTCACCGTGGATACCGTGGGCCAGATCCCGATTGATGCGAATACGCGCGTTTCTGACGTGGCGTTCGTGCGGCTGCTGCCGGAAGAGGACGCGGTACTGACCCGCGTGAACGGGCAAACCGCCGTCGGCATGGACATCACGCGGCAATCCGTGGGCAACACGCTGTCGATCTCGGAAGATGTGGCCGTTGCGGTGGCTGATCTGCAATCGGCGCTGCCCGACGGCGTTCGGCTTTTCGTGACCTCTGACGATGGGACATTCATCAGGGGATCCTTGACCGAGGTGATGAAATCCATCGCTTTGGCGACGGGGATTGTGGTTGTGGTGATCTTTGCCTTTTTGCGCTCCCCCCGTGCGGTAATGATCCCGGCGGTGACCATTCCGGTGTCGCTGGTGGGGACGGTCGCCGCGATCTGGCTGACGGGGTTCTCGGTCAATACCATCAGCCTGCTGGCGCTGGTGCTGGCGACGGGGATGGTGGTGGATGACGCGATTGTCGTGATCGAGAATATCGTGCGCAAACGTAAACAGGGGATGGGGGCCTTTGCTGCCGCTGCGGCGGGCACGAACGAGGTGTTCTTTGCCGTCATCTCTACCACCGCGACGCTGGCGGCGGTGTTTATCCCGATCTCTTTCCTGCCCGGTCAGGCCGGTGGGGTGTTCAGCGAGTTCGGTTTTGTGCTGGCCTTTGCTGTCACGCTGTCGTCCATCACCGCGCTGACTCTGGCACCGGTTCTGGCGGCCTTTCTTGATCCGGGGAAATCCGCGCTTGAGGCAACGGCAAAGCCGCAAGGCTGGGCCGGGCGGATGTTTGACACGGTGATGGACAAAGCCATTCGCATGCCGTTGGTGGTGCTGGGGGCGGCGGGGGCCTTTGTGATCGTGGCAGCGGGGGCGGCGGGTACTTTGCCCTCTGCCATCACGCCCGACGAGGATCGCGGGTTCTTTCTGGTTCAGGCGCGCGGTGCCTCTGATACCACGATCGACTACCTTGATACCCAGGTTGATCAGATCGAAGAGATCCTGACCCCCTATCAGGAAAGTGGCGAGGTTACCTCGGTTCAGAGCATCGTTGGCGTCGGCGGTGGCACCAGCGCCTTCATCATCGTGCGGCTCGATGACTGGAGCAATCGTGACCGCAGCCAATCCGCACTGGTCGCCGAGATCAGCGGCAAGCTGGCGCGGGTGCCAGGCGTTCAGGCCTCTGCGCGGGGAACCAACAGCCTCAATATCCGCGGCGGCGGGCAGGGCTTGCAATTCGCGGTGACAGGCAAGGACATCGCGGCGATGACCACGGCAACCGAGGCTTTGGTCGCGGCGATGGCGCAGGATGAGGCGTTTTTGAACCCGCAACTTTCCAACGACGCGGTGCAGGCGCAGTACGAGGTCCGCGTTGATCCCGAAATGGCAAGCGTCTTTGGCCTGACAGAGGCCGAGATCACCCAAACCATCGGCGCAATGACCCAAGGCAAGGTCGCCGTCACCGTCTTTGCGGACGAGATCGAGACGGATGTGAATGTCGTGCCCGGTGGCCCGCCGATCGATGACCCGTCTGATCTTGATAACATCCAGTTGCAGTTGCCGGGCGGTGCCTATGTGCCCCTGTCCGCGGCGGCAGAGCTGGTGCCCGTGGTCAGCCAATCCACGCTCGAACGGCAGGGCGGGTCGCTGGCGGTATCGGCGCAGGCGAACCTGAACGACGGTATCGATCTTAGCGTCGCGATGACCCGTCTGACGGCGATTGCCGATAGCGTCCTGCCCGACGGGATGGGGATCATCTTTACCGGCGAGGCGGCGACGCTGAGCGACAGCCAGACAGAGATGTATATGGTGTTCGGCGTCGCGTTGGTGGTGGTGTTCCTTGTGCTGGCCGCGCAGTTCGAAAGCATCGCCAGTGCTGTCGTGATCATGCTGACCGTGCCCTTTGGTCTGGCGGCGGCGCTTTTTGCGATCTCGCTCAGCGGTGGATCGTTGAACTACTACAGTCAGATCGGGCTGGTGATGCTGAT
>NZ_DGMH01000013.1:18760-18970 GCF_002388305.1 Sulfitobacter sp. UBA4523 | reverse complement strand
GATGGCGAAGAATGGTATCCTGATCGTCGAATTTGCCAACCAGTTGCGCGAGGCGGGGCAGGATATCGATAGCGCCATTCGGGACGCGCTGCGTCTGCGGATCCGTCCGGTGATGATGACGATGGTGTCGACCGTCTTTGGCGGCTTGCCGTTGATCCTGACCTCGGGCGCGGGGGCCGAAGCGCGCATCGCCGTGGGCTGGGTGATCGT
>NZ_DGMH01000013.1:5219-18481 GCF_002388305.1 Sulfitobacter sp. UBA4523 | reverse complement strand
GTCGCAAAGAACCGGCCCCGCGTTGGTATGCTTCTGACGGTGCGAGACGGGTGTTTGCCCCTTCGCCCCGCAACAATCAGTCGATATGGGTGACCAGCGTGTCAGCTGATTTGCGTACCTTTTTCATCGGGGCCAGCCAGTCGGATTCCGCGTCGCGGTAGCCCAGAGGCAGCAGGATCACCGACCGCAGGCCGCGCTCTTTTAGGCCCAGAATCTCGTCTACCTTGGCTGGGTCGAAACCCTCCATCGGGGTGCTGTCGACCTCTTGTTCAGCAGCGGCAACCAGTGCCACCCCAAGCGCGATATAGGCCTGACGCGCGGCATGGGCGTAGTTTACCTCGGCATCGCGGGGCAGGTAGTTGTTTTTCAGGTTCTCGTAATAGGCGCTGAGCAAGGGCAGGTCGCCACGGGCTTCGACATTCAGATCGGTGACCGCGTCAATGCGGTCTTTGGTGTAGTTATCCCACGCCGCGAACACCAGAAGATGCGACCCTTCGGTGATCTGGGTCTGGTCGCTGGCGGCTTTCTGGATCTGCGCCAGCTTGTCGGAGTTGGTCACGACCAGCAGTTCGAAGGGCTGGGTGCCGCTTGAGGTGGGGGTCATGCGGATGGCTTCGACGATGGTGTCGACTTTTTCCTGAGGGACTTTCTTGGACGGGTCCATCTTCTTGGTCGCATAGCGCCAGTTCAACTGCTCTAGTAGGGTGCTGGTCATCGTGATCATCCTGTTTTTGGCCGCTCGGGGCGGCGTGTGTACCGGCGCGATGTAGGAATCCCCGCGCCCCAACACAAGGAGACCGGCGCAATTCGCACCGGTCTTAGTTGGTGTTGGGGCGTCAGGTCAGGGTCAGATCGACCGGCCCGCCCCGTCCCAGTAGGGCGCACGCAGGCGGGGTTTGAAGATCTTGCCGCTGTCTTCGCGGGGCAGGGCCTCGTGGAAATCGACGATCCGTGGTGCTTTGAAACGGGCCAATTTGCCGTCAAGGAAATCAAGCACCTTCTGTTTGTCGGCGCTATGCCCGTCGGCCAGTTCAACGGCGGCGACAATCTGTTCGCCAAATTCGGGGTCAGGCGCGCCAAAGACGGCGACATCGCGGATGAAAGGCGCGCGCATCAACACCGCTTCGATCTCGGCGGGAAAGATATTGGCCCCGCCCGAGATGATCATGTCTTTCTTGCGATCCGTGATGAACAGGAACCCGTCTTCATCCACCGATCCCAGATCCCCGACAGAGAAATGCCCGTGCTTTTCAGCCGAGGCGCGGCTTTCGGGATCGTTGGAATAGTCGAACCCGCCGAAGGCATCCATGCGGGCATAAATCTCGCCCACCTGACCGGCGGGCAGCTCGTTCCCATCGGGGTCAAGGATCATCAGCGTGCCGCCCATCTGCATCCGCCCTGCGGTACCGGGCCGTGCCAAAGCATCGGCCGAGGATACCATCGTCATGAACCCGATCTCTGTCGCGCCGTAGCTTTCCCAGAACACCGGCCCCCACCAGTCGATCATCGCTACTTTCAGGTCATGTGGCCACGGTGACCCCGTCGAGACACAGAATTCTACCGAGGACAGGTCATATTTCGCCTTCACCTCTTGGGGGAGCTTTAGCATCCTGCTCATCATGGTGGGCACCAGATAGATATGGGTAATGCGCTGAGCCTCGATCATGGCGAGGAAGCTTTCGGGGTCGAACTTGGGCGCGACAAAGGTCGATACGCCCGGGGTGACCAGCGCGGCAGAGGTCAGCGTTGATGGCGCCGAGTGATAGATCGGCGCTGCCGTAAAGAACCGCGAGCCGGGTTTGAGCTGCAACATCTCGGTGCCTACGCGCGAAAGCACCTCTTCAAAGTCGCGCTTGGGCCCGCCTCCCAAACGCCGCACGCCCTTCGGCTTGCCGGTCGAGCCCGAGGTATAACGCATCAGCGGGCGCATCATCTCGCGCGGGGTGATGGGGTCGACGGCATCTACCAGCGCGGACCATTCCGGTGTCTCGGGGTCGGTCTTTGCGGCGGCGTCATCAATGCCATAGGCTTGACGCAGCGCGGTATCAGGGGTGACCGCGATGACCGTGCGCCCTTCAAGGGCGGGGCGCAGCGCGTCGATCAGGTCACGGTGGATGATCACGAACTGCGCGCCGCTGTCGTCACAAATGGCGCCGGCCTCTTCTGCCGCAGCGTGCCAGTTCTGCGCCACGATGACCGTGCCGGCCATGGCCGCAGCGCGCATGACCTCAAGCTGGGTCAGATCGTTGCGCATGATCAGCGCCACAGGCACATCCGCGCCCGCCCCCAGACGCGTCAGCGCCGCAGCACCCTGCGCCGCGCGCTGTTCAAACGCCTCTCGTGCAAGCTTGCGATCAAAATCCGCAATCACCGTATCCGACATTAACTGTACTCCCATCGTGCCAATGCCCGCCCGCCACCTTCGGGCGCGCAGGTTGTTTCGTTCCCTTACGCTAAGGTAACCTTACTTTGGGTAAGGGTCCATCGGGGGCCCGTGCGCGACGTTACGGCAGAGCGGATTTCTCTTAGGTGAATCGGCACTTGACGGCTATACCGGAAATATATTCTGTTTTTCACAGAGGTCTTGGGAGGGATAATCGTGGATGTACTGATTTCGGTCGTCTTGCCGCTTGGCTTGGCGTTTATCATGTTTACCTTGGGTGTCGGGCTGACACCTGCGGATTTCGCCCGTGTCGGGCAGCGGCCGCTTGCATTTTTCATCGGGGCGCTGAACCAAAGCATCCTGCTGCCGCTCGTGACCTTTATCTGTGTGCTGGCCTTTGGCATCCGCGCAGAAATGGCCGTGGGGTTCATGATCTTGGCGGCCTGCCCCGGTGGGGTGACCAGCAATGTGATCTCGAAGCTGGCGAAAGGGGATGTGGCGCTGTCGGTGTCGCTGACGGCGGTGATCAGCCTTGCCAGTGTGGTGACCGTGCCGCTGATTTTGGGCCTGTCGATGGGATATTTCATGGGCGATGCCGCGCCCGAGATCGATATCACCAAAACCGCTGTCACCATGTTTGCCCTGACAGTGGTGCCGGTCACGCTTGGCTTGGGGGCGCGGGCGATGGCCCCTGCCGCGATGACCCGGGCCGAGCCTAAGCTAAGCGCGGTGGCGACGATCCTGTTTGCGGTGATCGTGCTGGCGGCGCTGGCGGCGAATTGGGCGCTGTTTGTGGAAAATATCGTGGTGATCGGGCCCGCGCTGCTGGTCTTGCTGGCCGCGCTGACCACCATCGGCTTTGTCGTGCCGCGGCTGCTTGGCCGGTCGGTGACCGAGGCCAAGACCATCTCGGTCGAGACGGGGGTGCAGAACAGTACCCTGGGGATCGCCGTCGCCGCGATCATTGTCGGCGGCGAGGGTGGGTTCACCGCCTATGCGCTGCCGTCGGCTGTTTACGGCATCCTGATGTATCTGATCATCCTGCCCGTCGTTTTGAAATACCGCCGCATCGGCACAGCGTAAGGAGCTTTGCATGAACACCTCTGACGTTATTATCGTGGGCGGCGGTCTGGCCGGACTGGTCGCCGCAGCCGAACTGGCTGATCGTGGGAAGCAGGTCACCCTCATCGATCAGGAACCCGAAGCCTTTCTGGGCGGGCAGGCCTTCTGGTCCCTTGGCGGGCTGATGCTGATCGACAGCCCCGAACAGCGCCGGATGGGTATCAAGGACAGCCGCGAACTTGCGCTGCAAGACTGGATGGGATCGGCGCAATTCGACCGGCCCGAAGACGCGTGGCCGCGCAAATGGGCCGAGGCCTATGTCGATTTCGCCGCAGGCCCGATGCGCAGCTGGCTGTACGATATGGGGATGCGGTGGTTTCCCGTCGTGGGATGGGCCGAACGCGGCGGCAGCTTTGGGTCGGGTCACGGCAATTCGGTGCCGCGGTTCCACCTGACCTGGGGTGTTGGGCCCGGAACAATGGAACCATTCGAACGCCGCGTGCGGGAACATCAGCAGGCCGGTCGCATCACGCTGAAATTCCGCCATCGCTGTTCGCATATCATCATGGAAAACGGTGCCGCGGTCGGTGTCTCGGGCGAGGTGCTGGCGACGGACGGGGCATCGCGCGGGCAAAAGACCAACCGTGATATCGTGGGCGATTTCGAACTGCGCGCGCCCTCTGTCGTTGTTACCTCCGGCGGGATCGGCGGAGATTTCGAGCTGGTGCGCAAGTCATGGCCGACGGCACGTCTTGGCCCCGCCCCGAAAGAGATGATCGCCGGTGTCCCCGCCCACGTCGATGGCCGCATGATCGCCATCAGCGAGGCGGCGGGCGGCCAGCTGATCAACAATGACCGCATGTGGCACTATACCGAGGGCGTGAAGAACTGGGACCCGATCTGGCCCAACCACGGTATCCGTATCCTGCCCGGCCCGTCGTCGATGTGGTTCGATGCAAGGGGCAACCGATTTCCCGCGCCATCGCTGCCGGGGTTCGACAGTCTGGGGTCTTTGAAGATGATCCTTGATACGGGCTTTGATTATTCGTGGTTCATCACGACGCAGAAGATCGTGAAAAAGGAATTTGCCCTGTCAGGGTCAGAGCAGAACCCCGATTTCGCCGACAAAAGCTGGGTCAAAGTCTTGCAGCAACGTATCCTGAACAAGGCCGCGACCCCCGCCGTCGAGGCCTTTAAGGAGCATGGCGAGAATTTTGTCGTCGCCCAAACATTGCCCGAGCTCATCGCCATGATGAACGGGATGGAGGGGAATGATCTGTTGTCGCTTGATAAGATCGAGGCCGAGATCAGGGCCCGAGACAGGCAGGTCGACAACAACTTCACCAAAGACGCGCAGATCATGGCGATCCATGCGGCGCGGAACTATCGCGGCGACAAGCTGCAACGCACGGCCAAACTGCACAAGATCCTCGACCCTGAAAACGGGCCGTTGATCGGGGTCAAGCTGAACATCATCACGCGCAAAACTCTGGGCGGGTTGCAGACCAATCTTGACAGCCAGATGCTGGATGCCTCTGGCACGCCGATCCCGGGGCTGTTCGCGGCGGGCGAGGTCGCCGGTTTTGGCGGCGGTGGGTATCACGGGTATAATGCGCTTGAGGGGACGTTTTTGGGCGGCTGCATCTTTTCGGGGCGGCAGGCGGGGCGGGCGGATACGATCGCCTGACCCGCAGGCGCTAATCCGACAGGTATTGCGCCAGATAATGCTCAAGCACTTTGGTCAGCTCTTGCGAATAGGGGCGAGAGCTGCGCCGATCCGCCTGCGCCGCGACCAGATCCTCCATCGCAAGGGAGATCTGGATCGTGGTTTTGGCCACCACCACCGGATCGCCGCCCTGAAACCCGTCGGCACCGCTTTCCCATCTGTTGCATAGAAAGCGGACCAGATCATCGTGGTCGTCATCCTCGATCGCGAGCGGCCCGCGTTTCGTCGCGAAATGCAGCAGGAGGGGGCGGTAGTAGGGATGCCGCGCCAGATAGCTGCGCTGCACATCCAGCACGGCACGCAACCGGTCCCGCCACGTCGTGTGGGCGTGAACATCATCAAGGCTGGCAAAAAGCTTGGCGCGTAATTCATTGGCGGTCTGCGAATAGAGTTCAAGCAGCACGTCATCAAGCGTGGGAAAATACCGATAGATAGAGCTGACAGGCACCTCGGCACGGGTCGCGATGGCGGTGGTGGTCAGGTCTTGCAGCCGGTTCTCGGCCAGCAGCGCCGCCGTGGCGTTCAGGATGACATGCACGCGGGTCACCGCACGCGACTGGCGCGGCGTTTCACGGGTCCGCAGGGGGCCAAAGATGATCGGGACCATGGGTTTCCCTTTCTGCGCAGCGATGCCGGTTTCGGCAGTCCCTTAACGATAGGGGCGCAGAACCCCAAGCGTAAAGAGGAACGCTGCATCAAGCGACTGCCACGGACTGACCAATCAATCACATTTTGCGATCATTTGGATAATTATAATCCGTTGGATTGATGTATCGGAATGGCCGATAGTGCAGGGGACACGACGATACTTAGGCACGCTATGACTGATACGACCCTCTCTGACCTTGTCCACGCTGATAAAACCACGCCATCGATGTGGCCGGGTCTGGCGCTTGCCGCCATGATCGCCGCGCTGGCCTTTGCGCTGCGGTATCTGCCGGGGGTGGGGATGCTGAGCCCGTTGATCCTCGCGATCCTTCTGGGGATGGCGCTGCGCAACACCCTTGGCACGCCCGAGGTGGCGAAGGCAGGGCTTGCGATCAGCATGCGGCAGATATTGCGGGCGGGGATTATCCTGATGGGGTTGCAGCTGACACTGGGGCAGGTTGCGGCTGTGGGCTGGGTGGGGGTCGCGGTGATCGCGCTGTCGCTGGTACTGACCTTCGGGTTCACCACATGGCTGGGCCGCGTGCTGGGGGTGGATGCCAAGCTGACGCAGTTGATCGCGGCTGGCACGTCGATCTGCGGGGCCTCTGCCGTGATCGCAACCAATACCGTCACCCGTGGCCGCGACGAAGACGTCGCCTATGCGGTGGCCTGCGTGACGATTTTTGGCTCGCTCTCCATGATCCTGCTGCCCTTGGCCGAAAACTGGCTGACCCTTGGCCCGCGCGGCTTTGGCCTTTGGACCGGTGCGTCGATCCACGAGGTCGCCCAGGTCGTCGCCGCCGCCTTCCAGCGCGGCGAGGAGGCCGGCCAGTTCGGCACGATTGCCAAGCTCACGCGGGTGATGATGCTTGCGCCGATGATCCTGTGTCTGGGGGCCTTTGCCGCGCGGCGGCGTCAGGGGCAAGGCGGTGGCGGCAAGGCCCCGATCCCGTGGTTTGTTTTCGGGTTCATCGCGATGGTCGGCGTGGCCTCGACCGGATGGGTGCCGCAGGCGGTGCTGGACCCCGCGACCGCTGTGACGCAATTCCTGCTGGCGATGGCTCTTGCGGCAATGGGGCTTGAGACCGATCTGCGCAAACTTGCCGCGGCGGGGGGGCGTCCGGCCTTGCTGGGGGCGGCGGCTTGGGTCTTTATCATGGGGGTCAGCCTTGCGCTGATCATCCTGACGGGGGCCGCCTGATGACACTGGACCAGTTGCGCATTTTCGTTGCCGTGGCAGAGCGTGAACATATGACTCGCGCCGCCGAAGCATTGAACCAGACCCAAAGTGCGACCAGCGCTGCCATCGCCGCGCTGGAAGAGCGTCATAACCTGCGCCTTTTTGATCGTATCGGGCGGCGGATTGTGCTGACCGATGCGGGGCGTGATTTTCTGGACGAAGCCCGTGCCGTTCTGGCCCGCGCCGCCATCGCCAGCCAGCGGCTGGATGATCTGGCGGGGGTGAAACGCGGCAGGCTGCGGCTTGCGGCAAGCCAGACGGTCGCGAACTACTGGCTGCCCGCGGTGATCGCGCGGTTCCGTGGGGCGCACCCCGAGATCGCGCTGACGGTGCGGATCAGCAACAGCGACGACGCCGCGCGCGCGGTCGAAGCATTGCAAGCTGACATCGGCATTATCGAGGGGGACTGCCAGCTCACCACACTCCGCGCCAAGGCGGTGGCGGGGGATACGCTGCGGCTGGTGTTCCCAAGCGGTGCCGCGGGGGGCGATCTTTCGCCTGAACGCTTGCGCCAGACCCCTTGGATCCTGCGTGAAGCAGGCTCAGGCACGCGCGACAGTTTTCTGCAGTGGCTCGGGCGGCAGGGGTTGGGGCTGGAGGAACTGGAAAGCACGCTGGAGCTTCCGTCAAACGAGGCGGTGTGTAGCGCGGTCGAAGCGGGCATCGGTGCCGCGCTGCTGTCCGATCTGGTGGTCCGCAGGTCGATCGAGGCGGGGCGGATGGTCGACGTGCCCATCGACACCCCGCAACGGCAGTTTCACATCCTGTCCCATGCCGAACGCCAGCCAAGCGCGCTTGAGGCCCGGTTCATCGACCACGCCGAGACAAGCGCATAAGCGCTGCTCCTAGATAAGCTTCTGCCGCGCATCAGGGACAGTGGCAGGTGCCATTTTGGCAGCCTGGATCATCGCGGTTTTACACCGCCACGCGGGCAGGCGGATGACGGCGCGGCTGTGATCGGCCTCTGCGTGGACCTCGAAATCGCCGCCGTGCATCTCGACCAGCTTGCGGGTCAGGGGCAGCCCCAGACCCAGGCCGCCCTTGGTCGCGCGGTGGTCCAGCGACCCGCCCACGACAAAAGGTTTGTAAAGTTCGGCCAGTTCGACATGTTCGTCGAAACTGCCGTTGTCCCGCACCGAAATCTCGATATTCCCGTCCATGTCCTGAAACGTCTCTAGCGTGATGTCGGTCCCGCCGTGCATCACCGCATTCAATACCAAGGCTGTGACGGCAAGCTCGATCTGTTCGGCGTCCACATGCAGCGTATCCAGCATCACAGTATCACGAAGCGTGACCGTTTTGGCCGCCGCATCCGTGGTGGGGAACTGCAACCCTGCAACCGCGCTCAGGATCGCGGCAAGGTCGCAGTTTTGTTCGTTCAACCGCAGCTCGCCGGTGCTGGCGTTACTATAGGACAGGATCGTTTCAATCAGTTTCGTCAGGTGATCCACCGACCGACGGGCGGAATGGATCAGCGTGGGGTTGGTGCCGGTGCTTGCTGTCGCCTCCAACAGCTTAAGACTGCCGAAAAGCACGGTCAGCGGCGTGCGCAACTCGTGCCCGACCAAGGTCAGGAAGGTTGATTGCGCGGTTTTATCCTGCTGCACTTCGGGGGTTTCGGGTTGGCTCCGCTCTAGTGCGGCAACGACGATACGACCCAGATCGGTGAGCAGGGCAATCTGCTTTTCCGAAGGGTATTCATGGGGCTTCAGGTCCAGCGCACACAGGCTTCCAAAGCGGTGACCGGAGGACAGGATAAGCGGCACACCAGCGTAATAGCGCGCCTCCGGCCCGCCCTTGGCGACCATCGGGTGCCGTTCAAAGCGGGCGTCCTTGCTGAGATCGGGCACGATCATCGGCGCGTCGGACATAATGGTGTGCGCACAAAAGCCGGTGTCCTTGGGCATCGGGTCCAGATGCATGCCCACAACGGATTTATACCACTGGCTGTCCTCTTCGACCACGCTGATATGCGCAATCGGGCAGTCGAGCAGGGTGCGCGCCGCCTCGCATATCGTGTCAAACAGCGCTTCGTTTTGTGCGGTCAGTCCCGGAATGTCAAAAACGGCGCGCAGGCGGGCTTCTTCGTTAAAGGGGATCGGATAGGTTCTCATGCGGGGCTCCTTGGCTTTGGGTCAACTTGGTTAACAAATTAGGCATTCCTGCGGTCGCTTCGTGTCAGGACGGGGGGATAAGTAAGGTATGTTGACGTCACGGAAGTCGCGGCAGGCCGCCCACACATATGGTGGTTTCCAATCGCGGCGTTCCCTCCTATCGTTGCATCAACACGCAGGGCGAAGGGGGCGGAACGATGACATCCCACGGGCATGATCACAACGGCGATCATTCACATCTGACAGAGACCGAGGCGCGGGTGAGAGCGCTGGAAAGCCTGCTGAGCGCCAAGGGCTATATCGACAGCGCGGCGGTGGACCGTATCATCCAGACCTACGAGACCAAGATCGGCCCGCGCAACGGCGCGCATGTGGTGGCGAAATCATGGGTCGAGCCGGAGTTCGAGGCATGGCTGCGGCGCGATTCTTCTGCGGCGATCCATTCGCTTGGGTATCATTCCCGTCAGGGCGAGCATATCGAAGCGGTGTTCAACTCGGACGAGGTGCACCATCTGGTCGTCTGCACGCTGTGCTCTTGCTACCCGTGGTCGGTGCTGGGACTGCCGCCGACGTGGTATAAATCGCCTCCCTTCCGGTCACGGGCGGTGATTGATCCGCGTGGGGTGCTGGCGGAGTTCGGCGTGACCCTTGATCCGGCAACGCGGGTCGAGGTGCATGATTCAACCGCCGAGATCCGCTATCTCGTGGTCCCGCAGCGCCCCGCAGGAACCGAAGGCTATGCGATCGAACAGCTGGCCGATCTGGTGACCCGCAATGCGATGATCGGGACAGGGCTGGCGCGCGCGCCGCAGGTGGCATCATGAACGGCGGGGCGGACCTTGGCGGAATGATGGGCTTTGGCCCCGTGGTGCAAGAAGAGGACGAACCGCTGTTTCACGCCCCCTGGGAGGCCCGCGCACTTGGGATCGTGGTGGCGCTTGGGGCCTGCGGGCAGTGGAATATCGATGCTGCGCGATCCGCGCGCGAGGATATGCATCCGGGCGATTATACCCGCACGCCCTATTACGCGATCTGGCTGAAAGCGGCCAAGCGGTTGATGGTGGAAAAGGGAATGCTCACCGAGGCAGAGATCGCGCAATCGGTGCCGCTGACACCCGCCGCGCCGATCAAACGCAAGCTTGCTGCCGAAGATGTCGACGCCATGTTGGCGGCGGGGGGGCCGGCGGACCGACCCGCGACTGGGACCCCGGCCTTTGCCGTCGGGGATCAGATCAGGACAATCAACAACCATCCCACCACCCACACCCGCATGGCACGCTATGCCCGCGACAAGATCGGGACGATCACCAAGGTGCACGGGTTTCACGTCTTTCCCGATAGCAATGCGCAAGGGCAGGGCGAGGATCCGCAATGGCTGTATCAGGTGGCCTTTTCGGCGCGCACGCTTTGGGGCGATCAGGCGCGCGCGGATGACAGCGTGACCCTTGATCTGTGGGAACCCTATCTGAGGACCGTATCATGACCCTGCCCGATCTTTCGCTTTTGCCCGATATTGCGCTGTCGGATGATGAACCGGTGTTTGACGCGCCGTGGCAGGCGCAGGCCTTTGCGATGGCGGTGTCCCTGCATCAATCGGGGGCCTTCACATGGGCCGAATGGGCGCAGGCGCTGACCGCAGAGGTGCATTCAGGGACAGAGCGTGACTACTACCAGCACTGGCTGACCGCGCTGGAAAAGATCGTGGCGCAAAAGCAGCTGACAACGGCGGGCGAGCTGGCGGCATGTAAAGACGCATGGCACGAAGCCGCGGCGCGGACGCCTCACGGGCAAGCTATCACGCTGTAGAAAGCTCCGGCGCGGAAAGCTCCGCGCCGGAGGCAATGTCTTAGCGGCCGACCCAATCGGGCAGGAACATCACGATATCGGGCACGGCGATCAACGCCGCGACGATCAGCAGATCAACGATGACGAACCAGAACACGCCCTTGAAGATCGTGGACAGCGACGCGGTATTGCCGACCACACCTTTGATCACAAAGACGTTCATCCCCATGGGCGGCGTGATCATTCCGATTTCGAGCAGCTTGACCAGCACCACACCGAACCACAGCAGGCTATAGCCCGTCTCTTCGACGATGGGCAGAACGATAGGCAAGGTCAGCAGCATCGCACCGACGGGCTCCAGCATCATGCCAAGCGCGAGATAGACGCAAACGATGCCGATCATGATCAACAGCGGCGCGGCACCAAAGCCCAGGATCGCATCGGACAGCGCATCCCCGATCCCCGACAGCGCCAGAAAGCGTGTCAGCAGGCTGGCCCCCACGGCGATGATCAGCAAAGCGGCGGTGGTGGTCAGTGTTTCGGTGATCGCCATGCGCAGTGCCTTGAACGTCAGCGTGCGGTACAGCAGGGCGACAATGGTCGACAGCATGGCCCCGATGGCGCCCGCTTCGGTCGGGGTGAACGCCCCGCCAAACAGACCCGCGAACACACCGATCACGATCAGCAGCACCGGCCATGTCTGACCCAATGCCTTGATCTTTTCCGCGCGCGTCGCGCTGATCTGGACCGGAGGTGCAAGATCAGGGTTCATCTTCACCCGCACGAGGATCAGCACGATATAGGCGACCAGCGTGATCACCCCGACCACCAAACCACCCAGGAAGAGCGCGCTGACCGACTGCCGCGAGATGATGCCGTAAAGGATCATCAGGATCGATGGCGGGATCAGGGCACCAATGGTCCCCGCCGCGGCAACGGTGCCCGTCGCCAGTTCGGGGCTGTACCGGTGACGTACCATTTCAGGCACCGCGATTTTACCCATCGCCGCAGAGCAGGCGACCGACGATCCGGTCACAGCGGCAAAACCCGCGCAGCCAAAGACTGACGCAATCGCAAGGCCGCCCGGCAGGCTCGACAGCCAGATCTGCGCGGCGTTGAACAGCCCCTGCGTCAGCCTTGTGTGATAACAGATGAACCCCATGAACAGGAAGGCGGGGATAGAGCTCAGCACCCATGAATTGGCAAAGCTATAGGGCACGATCCCGAGGCTCCCCCAGGCGATGTTCCAGTTGAACATGGACCAAAGCCCGCCAAAGGACACGGCGATCAGCGAGATGCCAATCGGGATACGCATCAGGATCATCGCCAGCAGGATCGCGATAAAGATGCCTGCGATTTGTAACTCGGTCATTGTGCGTCTCCGCCGGCTAGATAGGGGTCTTCAACCTGCAAGGCGTTCAACCCGTGGGGGCGGCCGGTAAGGTGACAGATGAATTTCCACGCGGCGACGATCGACATCAGGCCAAAGCCCAAGGGCAGCGCCAGATAGGTGGGCCATGTGGTCACCTTGCCGCCTGCCTCGATCGAATAGGAGCCGCCGATAAATTTCGCCAAAGCCTCGTCTCCGGTGCGGATCGCGACGGTGGCGGTCACGATGCAGGTCAGCAGCAAGGCCAGCCCCGCGAGAAAGCTTTGTACTTTGGTGGGAAACCTTTCGACCAGCAGTTCAACCGCGATGTGGCTGTCGTTTTGCTCCACCGCGGCGAGAGGCAGAAAGGCGATCGCGACCATATAAAAGGCCGAGACGTAAAGAATAGTAGAGTTCAGCGGCGTATCGAACGCAAAGCGCATGACCACGTCGATGGTGACATGGGCAACCAGCATCAGAACAATGATACCAGCCAGCGAAGCGGTCAACGTGATCACCGCAGAGATCACTGACGCGATAAGTTTCATCGGAGTATCCGTTTGCAAAAGGGGTCGTCGGGGGGCCACGCGCATCGGCGCGGCACCCCGTTGTGATCAGCGGATGGGCGGCTTACTGCGCGTAAGTCGCTGGGTCCACTTTGGAAATCACCTGATCCCAGATCACTTGGTTCAACGCGTCAGCGCTGTCCACGTCGACCACCAGATCGTTCCACTTGGCCAACAGGGGCTCGAAATCGGCGGCGATTTCATCGGCCCGCGCTACGTCATAAGTGTCTTTGAACAGGGCGGAAACGGTCTTTAGGTCCTGACGGCTGAATTCCTTGACCGCGGCCAGCAGCTCTGCGTCGGGTTCGTGGATGTTGATCCCGGCCCCACGCGCATGTTCGATCGCCGCGGCATCGTCGGTGTAGAAGT
>NZ_DGMH01000013.1:0-5108 GCF_002388305.1 Sulfitobacter sp. UBA4523 | reverse complement strand
GCATCGTCGGTGTAGAAGTTCCATGTGGTATGCGCCGTCATCTGGCTGCCACCCCACAGCAGGGCTTCGCGCGCTGCGTCGTCCATGCCCTTCCAGCGGTCCGCATTCACGTTCGCCGAGGAAACGCCCGCAAAGACACCGCCCGGTACGGCCAGCGTGATGTCGGTGACGACCTCGTGCAGGTTGTAGTTTGTCAGCTCGGGCGCGGACAACATGGCGCAGTCGATGATGCCTTGATCCAGCGCTTCATAGGCTTCCGAAACGGGCAGACGCACGCCTTGGGCGCCGAAAGCTTCGGCAAAACGCACGAAACCCGCACCACCGGCACGCAGACGCAGACCGTTCAGATCCTCGACGGAGGTGACTTTGACGTCCTTGCACAGCAGGTTGTACAGCGGTGTCACGCCGCCGCCGGTATAGACCTGATTTTGTGCGCTATATTCTTCCAGACACTCGGGGCATTTGGTGAAGGTGTATTCGACCATCGCGCCGGTGAAGGCCAGCGGCTCTTTACCTGTGGGTTTTTCGACAAGGTTCACCAGCAGGTTCATCTCGTGCAGGAAGAGGTTGGTGGAATATTCCGCAGGATAGTAGGGCGGCAGCACAAAGCCGACATCCGCCAGACCGTCGCGCACACCGGGCGAGGTTTCAGGCAGGCTCAGCAGCGACATTGCGAAACCGGTCACGTCGACTTCACCATCAGAGCGTTCGGCCACGGCTTCGGCATAGGCGTCCACGGCCAGACCGATGGCAGAGTTATTCGGATAGCCGTAGGCAAAGTTCAGACGCTCTTTTGCGCTGGCCTGACCGGCGATGGCAACAGCAGCGACCAATGCGGTGACTGCGACGGATGATTTATAAGTCATGTATGTCCTCCCAAACATATATTTAGGGTCAAATAACCGCGCAAAACGCGTGGTTGCCCCTTGATTTTCGGTACTCGGCACACCGTCCATTCCCACGGTCTGATGTGTTGAGCCTATGATTTGACGGTCCAACATTCCGAGTAGTATGTTACTCTCGTAACAGGGCGCGCAGGTGTCAATAGCTGTCGGTGATGTAAGTGCGCTAACGGATAATTACGGGGGGTCCGGTGACGCAACGGCTTGTCACAACCGTTTTTTTCGGCTCAGTATTCACGCTACACGGGCAAACCCCCCCGTTCTTTACTGCGCACCCGCTGTCAAAGGCTGAACCGAATGGACGAACACATCGATGACGACACGCTGACGGACGCCACCGAGGGGGCCGCGCCCAAGCATGACAGCCGCCGCGAGATCATCGAGGCGGCGGCGCAGTGCTTTATGCTCAAGGGGCTCGACAAGGCGACGATGGACGATATCGCCGATGTTCTGGGCGCGACCAAAGGGCGGGTGTACCACCATTTCCGGTCCAAGAACGCGATCTATTTCGCGGTGTACCGACAGGCGATGCAATATTGTTTTGACGCGGTTACTCCGCTGATATCATTGGATACTTCCAACATCAGCAAGCTCGAATTGATGGCCCATGCCCATGCGCGGGTGATGATGGATACGCTGCCCTATCAGCGCAGTATCCGCTTGGGCGTAGAGGTCTATTTGCGCGGCTCCACCACCGAAGCCGAGCGCGCCGTGCTGCGCGAGCTGATTACCCTGCGCAACGACTATGAAAATCTCTACCGCGAGGTGCTGCGCGCGGGTGTGGCACAGGGGGAGTTGGACGTGCCCAACATCGAAATCGCCAGCCGTGCGTTGATGGGGGCATTGAACGGGCTGGTTGACTGGTACCGTATCCGTCCCGATCAATCCGAGGGGGAGCGCGACGCGCTGGCCCGTGCTTTGGCGCATGCCGTGGTGCATGGCACCACGGCATAATCCGTTTTCCTAGGCCGGTTTGGCCGCCGCATCCGCGCGCCGCTCTTTCGCGAGATAGGTGTGATATAGCGCGGGTACACCGATCAGCGTCAGAACAGAGGCAAAGCCCAAACCGCCCATAATCGTCACCGCCATCGCGGCAAAGAACGAATCGGCCAGCAGCGGCACCATCCCGAGGATCGTTGTGACCGCCGCCAGAACCACAGGGCGCAAACGGCTGACACTGGCGGTGACAATGGCGTCATGCTGGTTCAGGCCGTTTTCTTTTTGCACGTCGATCTCTTCGACCAGAACAATGGCGTTCTTGATCAACATCCCCGACAGCGACAGCAGCCCCAGCAGCGCGGTAAAGCTGAACGCCAACCCCGAGAACAACAGCCCCAGTGCCGCCCCGTTGATCGCCATGGGCACAATGGTCCAGATCACCGCCGTCTGACGCAGTTTGCCAAACAGCAGAATGGTGATCAGCAACATGGTCCCGAAGCTCAGCGGCATCTGCTTGCCAAGCGAAGCCTGCGCGTCGCCCGCGTTCTCGAACTCTCCGCCCCATTCAAGGGTATAGCCGACCGGCAGCTCGATCGCCTCGATCAGCGGGCGGATCTGCGGGAAGACGGTGGGCGGGGTGACGCCTTCGATGACGTTGGCCTGTACCGTGATCGTCTGCACGCGGTTGCGCCGTTCGATCACCGCATTTTCGGCGGTGACCTTGAACCCGTCGATCACCTGGCTCAGCGGCAGGTAGTCCCCGAGCGCAGCGGAATAGACGATCTGGTCGGGCAGCTGCCCGTTGCTCGCGGATTCCGCACGTGGCACCCGCACGATGATGTCGATCAGCCGGTCCCGTTCGCGGTAGGTGCCCGCGGTGATCCCATTGGTCGACAGGGCAATCGCATCCGCCACATCGCTGCGCCCGATGCCCACGGCCTGCGCACGGTCCTCGGCATAGACAGGGCGGGTCACAAGCACTTTCTCGCGCCAATCGACATGTTCGGTATGCAGCAGCGGGGTCGCGTCACGCAGGATATCCTCTGCCTGATCGGCCAGATCGCGCAGCACTTCGGGGTCTGGCCCTGAAAAACGCGCCTCGATATCCGACCCGCCACCGGGACCGAAAATGATCCGCTTGGTCTGCACCTCTGCCCAAGGCAGCGCGTTGATCGCGAACTGGTCAAGCTCGGCGCGCAGGGCGGGGATTGCGTCAGCCGAAGTGGCGCGCACCACCAGCTGCCCGATCGAAGGGTCGCTGTCCCCGGGCGTGTAGGTCAGAACATAGCGCGTCAGACCGGCACCGATGGTCGTCGTCACAGTGTCCACGTCATCGCGCGCGAGCAGCCAATCCTCGATCACCGCAAGATCGCGGGAGGTCGACTGGATAGAGCTGCCTTGCTCCGCCTTGTATTCAAAGTAGAACAGCGGCGTATTGGACGCAGGGAAGAACTGCTGTTTGACCTGACCAAAGATCATCACACAGGCCACCGTGGTGCCGATCAGGCCGACAAACACCAGCCAGCGGAACCGCAGCACCAGCCGGACAAGATTGCCATAGCTGCGGAAAATCGGGCCGTTATACCCGCTGTCGTCATCCGCCAGCCCGCCGATCTTCAGCATATAGTGCCCCAGCAAAGGCGTCACAGTCACCGCCACGACCCACGACATCAACAACGAGATCGCGATCACCGCAAAAAGCGAGAACATGAATTCGCCCGTGGCGTCAGGCGACAGACCGATCCCGGCAAACGCCATGATCCCGATGACCGTGGCCCCCAGCAGGGGGATCTGCGTATTCTGCGCCGCTGTATCCGCAGCGGCGACCGAGGGCCGCCCCTTGCGCATTTCCTGTTGCATACCCTCGGCAATGACGATGGCATTATCCACCAGCATCCCCATTGCGATGATCAAGGCCCCAAGGCTGATCCGTTCAACTTTGACGCCGAACAGATACATGAAGAAGAACGTGGCCAGCACGGTCAGCAAAAGCGATACGCCCACAACAACAGAGGCGCGGACCCCCATGAACAAGGCGAGCACCCCGATCACCACGCCCACGGACATGGCAAGAGACAAAAGGAAGCTGTTGTTGGCTTCGTCCACGACGCGGTGTTGTTCGTAGATCGGCGTGATCTCGACGCTGTCCGGCAAGTCGGCCTTCAACGTCTCAAGCCGGGCCGCGACCGCCGAACCAACTTCGACCACGTTGCGGTTCGTCAACGCCGAAACCCCGAGGGTGAAGGCTGCCGTGCCATTGTGGCGGATCACCTGGCTCGGCTGTTCCGCCTCGTCGCGGGAGACGCGGGCGATGTCACGGATCGCAACCTGTCCGACCTCTCCGGCCGCGCCAAGCCGTAATTGTTCGATCCCCTCGGGGGTCACGTAACCCGGCGGAACGGACAGGCCGATGCGGGCGGGGCCCTCGGTGATCTCGCCATTGTTGAAAACGAGGTTTTCATCGTTCAGCACGCCCAGAACCTGGTTTGGCGGCAGGCCCAATTCCGTCAGGCGCGCGGACGGGATCGAGAGGGTGATCGTCTCTTCCGTAAGGCCCTGAACCTCAACCTTCGCAACGCCGTCGACGGTCACCAGCCCAAGCCGTAATCGCGTGGCCAGATCCCGCTCCTCGCGCGGGCTGAGACCTTCGGTTTTCACCGCGTAGAACATGCCGTAGACATCGCCGAAATCGTCGTTGACAATGGGTGCGCGCGCGCCCTGGGGCAGGTCGCCCTGCACGTCGCTGATGCGCAGCCGCATCTCGTCCCAGACTTGCGGAATCTCATCCGGGCCATAGGTGCCCTCGATCTCGACCGTGATCTGCGCCATGCCCGGCATCGACTTCGATTCGACCCGGTCAAGCTGCTTCATCTGCTGCAGCGCGTTTTCGATGACGTCCGAGACCTCTTCCTCGACCTCGACTGCTGTCGCGCCGGGATACGGCACGAACACGAGCGCGGTCTTGAGCGTGAAACTCGGGTCTTCAAGGCGGCCCACGGTGTTCAGCCCCCAATACCCGCCCAAAAGACAAAAAAGGATGAGGAGCCAGACCGCCACGGGCCTCTGGATGCTTGCGCCGGAAATGCTGAATGCCATGGATTTGTTCGTGTCCTGTCAAGGGGGCGGGATCAGAGCCCCGCAACCGTCACGGTCTGATTGTCGCGAAGCCGCCACCACCCGCCGGAGACGACCAGTTCATCGCCTTGGAGACCTTCCAGAACCACGATCTCGTTATCGACGGGAAGGCCCAGACGCACGGTCCGGCGC
>NZ_DGMH01000020.1:14763-47212 GCF_002388305.1 Sulfitobacter sp. UBA4523 | reverse complement strand
GCGGGCGACCAGCCCACGGCGATCAAGGAACTGTCCGAAGGGGTGCGGTCAGGCGAACGCGATCAGGTGCTTTTGGGGGCCACGGGGACGGGCAAGACGTTCACGATGGCCAAGGTGATCGAGGAAACACAGCGCCCCGCGATCATCCTCGCCCCGAACAAGACGCTGGCGGCGCAGCTTTACGGCGAATTCAAAGGGTTCTTCCCCGACAACGCCGTGGAATATTTCGTCTCATACTACGACTACTACCAGCCCGAAGCCTATGTCGCGCGGTCCGATACCTTCATCGAGAAGGAAAGCCAGATCAACGAACAGATCGACCGGATGCGCCACTCTGCCACGCGGGCGCTGCTGGAACGCGATGACGTGATCATCATCGCATCGGTGTCGTGCATCTACGGGATCGGCTCGGTCGAGACCTATGGCGCGATGACGCAGGACCTCAAGACCGGCAACAACTATGACCAACGCCAAGTGATCGCAGACCTGATCGCGCAGGCGTATAAACGCAATGACGCCGCCTTCCAGCGCGGCACCTTCCGCGTGCGCGGCGACAGCCTTGAAATCTTTCCGGCCCACCTTGAGGACCGCGCATGGCGTCTGTCCTTCTTCGGCGAAGAGCTGGAAAGCATTACCGAATTCGACCCGCTCACCGGTGAGAAGACCGGCAGTTTCGACCAGATCCGCGTCTATGCGAACAGCCACTATGTGACGCCGAAACCAACGATGAACCAAGCGGTGATCGGCATCAAGAAAGAGCTGCGGATGCGGCTGGACCAGCTTGTCGCCGAAGGAAAACTGCTGGAAGCGCAACGGCTTGAACAGCGCTGCAACTTCGACATCGAGATGCTTGAAGCCACAGGCGTCTGCAACGGGATCGAGAACTATTCGCGCTATCTCACGGGCCGCGCCCCCGGAGAGCCGCCCCCCACGCTGTTCGAATTCATCCCCGACAACGCGATTGTCTTTGCAGACGAAAGCCACGTCTCCGTGCCGCAGATCGGCGGGATGTACAAAGGCGACTACCGGCGCAAATTCACGCTGGCCGAACACGGGTTCCGCCTGCCCTCCTGTATGGACAACCGCCCGCTTAAGTTCGAGGAATGGGATGCTATGCGCCCGCAGTCGGTCTTTGTCTCGGCCACCCCCGCCGCGTGGGAAATCGAACAATCCGGCGGTGTGTTTACTGAACAGATCATTCGCCCCACCGGCTTGATCGACCCCAAAATCGAAATCCGTCCTGTCGAAATGCAGGTCGACGATCTGCTGGACGAGGTGCGCAAGGTCGCCGCCGACGGCTATCGCACGCTTTGCACCGTGCTGACCAAACGCATGGCCGAAGACCTGACCGAATACATGCACGAACAGGGCATCCGCGTGCGCTATATGCACAGCGATATCGACACGATCGAACGCATCGAGATCCTGCGCGACCTGCGGCTTGGTGCTTTTGACGTGCTGATCGGGATCAACCTTCTGCGCGAAGGCTTGGACATTCCCGAATGTGGGCTGGTGGCAATTCTCGATGCGGATAAGGAAGGGTTCCTGCGCTCGGAAACCTCGCTGATCCAGACCATCGGGCGGGCCGCGCGGAACGCCGAAGGCCGGGTGATCATGTACGCCGACCGTATCACCGGCTCGATGGAGCGTGCAATTGGCGAAACCGACCGCCGTCGCGCCAAGCAGTTGGCCTATAACGAAGAACACGGGATCACGCCGACAACGGTCAAGAAGAACGTCGATGATATCCTCGCCGGTCTCTACAAAGGCGATGTGGACATGAGCCGCGTCACGGCCAAGATCGATAACCCGCTCGCGGGCGGCAACCTGCAAACCGTGCTCGACGGGTTGCGCACCGATATGCGCAAAGCCGCCGAGAACCTCGAATTCGAGGAAGCCGCACGGCTGCGCGACGAGGTCAAACGGCTCGAATCTGTCGATCTGGCCATCGCCGACGATCCGATGGCGCGTCAGTACGCTGTCGAAAAAGCCGTCGATGACGCGCAAAAGGCGTCGGGCCGATCAACCGGCGGTCGCGGCGGGATGCGCGGTGGCAAATCCCGCTACGGCGGTAAGAAACGCTAGGCGGCGCGTCTAGTCATCCACCTCGTCCGGCAACCCGTCATGGTCGGTCGAGGCCATCTCCTCCAGCTCGTCCTCTGACATGCTGTCGTACATATCTTTCGACGCGCCTTGCAGATCCTTGACCTTGGTCTCGCCCCGCTTGGCAGACAGGGCTGCACCGGCGGCGCGTTGTTGGGCTTTCGATTGGGCTTTCATCGCTGTCTCCTGTCGGTTGGATGTAGCGGCACAACCCGTCCACCCGCCCGCAGTTCCCCTGCTACGGCGTGGCGCATAATTATTTTCATGCGCCCGTTGCAAGGTGATTGCTTTGCACCCGCACCCACCCCACATTCGGAGTCTGCGCTTTATCCGGAGGATCCCAAATGCGCCTGATCGCCCTTGCTACACTGGGCCTGACCGCCCTCTCTGCCCCCGCCTTTGCCGATGAGACAACCGGCACGATCCTTGCCTATGACCGCCTTGCGAATATCATCGTCCTGCAAGACAAATCATCCTGGACGCTGGATGCCAAAACCCTTGTCCCGTCTGACCTGATGGCCGGCGACAAAGTCACGTTGACCTTCGCCTCCGACGGCGACAACGGTGCGAAACCCGCGACCAAACTGACCCGCAACTAAGCCCTATCTCATAACAAAAGCGCCCCCTGACCAAATCAGAGGGCGCTTTCTGCGTTCAAACCATCAAACGATATCAGTCACCTGCGGGCGGAGTAACCTCAACGCCGGGGACGGTGATCGTTTTCTCTTCGGTGGTCACTTCAACGTCAGGAACTTCAACGTCGACCTCTTCTTCAGTCACGGAAACCGAACCGGTCTGTGCGTCAAACTCGGGCAGGTTGCCGCCTTCGACGGACACATCAACATCCGGCAGCGAGCCTTCTTCAGTCTGATCGATATCGATGAAAAAGATCGCGAATGCGATGACCAGAATTGCGGCAAGGCCTGCGATTACTGCGGTAGAGGTCTTCATAGTATTTCCTTCCAAATTCACTTGCCGTTCTAGGCGATGCAAGGGCAACTCGGCGAAGCGGGAAATGGTTCCAGTAACAATTTCGGGAACATCTGGGCCGAACGGGAAGTTGTGATCCCAGACAGTAATGCAGATTACAACCCAGGAGCTTTACAATGGAATTCGGCCTTCTCGGACTCATTATCCTGATCGCAGACATCTACGCGATCTATCAAATCTTCACCTCCGGCGCTTCGGGGCTTGCGAAAATCCTCTGGATTCTCGGCGTCCTGATCTTCCCGGTTGTCGGCTTTATCGTATGGCTGATCGCTGGCCCACGCGGCGGCAGCGTCAACGTCTAAACGACGCACACACGATTCAACGAGAAAGGCCCGTAGCATTGCTGCGGGCCTTTTCGCATGCCGCCCCAAAGGTCTGTAAGTAATTTGTTAAGCATGACGCGCCAAGCTACCCGCCGAAAGGGTATCCCATGCGCTACTGGCCGATCCTTCTGCTTGGCTTACTGCAGCTTCCCACCCCTGCACAGGGCGGCGCGTGGCTGCGCGAAAAGGGCACGGGATTTACCTCCACCACGGTAAACGTCACACGCAACTACGACATTTCGGAAAGCACCTTCATGGAATATGGCGTGCGCGACGACCTGACCCTGGGGGCAGAGGTCGGCTTTCTCGCCAGTTCCATCGGCCTGCAATCGGGATTTGCGTCGGTTTTCCTGCGCCGCCCCTTAGGCCGTCGCGACCGCCCTAACGTCTGGTCGGCAGAGCTGGGGTTCGGCGCGGCATGGGTGGGGGATGCGGTCTATCCGAATGTCAAAGCAGGGCTGTCTTGGGGCCGCGGCTATAAGCTGGGGCAGAAACACGGCTGGGTGACCATCGACAGCTCCCTCGCGTGGGACATCTACCTGCAAGAGCATCTCGCCAAAGTCGACGGCACCATAGGCATCAACTTCGGCGACCGGTTTTCGGGGATGCTGCAAATCTACTATGCCTCGACCTCTGCCGCCAGCGCCACCTCTGTCGCGCCCTCTATCGTCATGCGCCCGCTGAAAAGCCGCCCCGATATCCGCTTCCAGATCGGGGCAGAGACGTTGATCAACGACACCTCCAACCCCGCGCTAAAACTCTCGCTCTGGCGCGAGTTCTAGCGTTTATCCATGCGCGCCTGCATAAAGATCGACCCTTTGACGCTAGTGCTCCAGACCAGATGCAGCAGATCACGATCCGCACCCTGATCCGTCAGCACATAGGGTACGCTGTATTGCGCCACATTCGATCCGTTGCGCACAGGCCCGTCCATCGTGATGCTATCCACCGCAATCGCCCACCCGCCGAACGGAAAGCGGTCGGCAATATCCACCACCCAGGTCTTGGCCAGACTGGCTTCGGTATGTTCAACCTGCACAGGGTTCGACACCGGATTATGGATGCCGTGGAACGAATTGCCCGTCATCTCGATATTGCGCATGCGCGAGAAATCCATATCGGCAAAGCTGGTATCGATCCGTTCGACCCGATCAATGAACCCGTTGATGCTGCGGAAGCGGTTGTCGTTGATCGTCAGCCCGTTGATCACATGACCCGCCCCATGGGGCTTGATCACGATATAGCTGAACCACGGGGCCACCTCGCCCGACAGAAAAATATTACCGCTGATCGACAGGGAGCTGAAAGAATACTCGCTGCTGTAGTCCGGCGCGGGGTCTTGTTCGTTGGTCCATTCGACAAAGCAATTGTCGATATAATTCCCGCTGACCACGCTCGCCGTGTGCTGTGCCGCAAGGATCAACCCGGCAGAGCGGACGCCGTTCTTGACCGTATCCCCCTGAAAGAAGTGGTTCCCCGTGACGATATTATTCTGCCCCGCCAGCAGCGCAAAATGGCGAAAGCGGGTGGCACGGTTGTCGCGAACCTTGACGTCATTGGCGTTGCAGTTGATCGCGATCGTGGTCCGGTCCGGCACGTCCAGCGCATCTTCGGCGGACAGGAACTGGCAACGGTCCACGAACATCCCCTGACAGCCACCGCCGATCGACGTGATCCCGCGATCCTTGGGCCGCGAGATAAAGCAGTCCCGCACATGGAAAATCGTCCCCGATGGCGCAAGGTTGATGGCGCTGGCCACGTTGTTGCACTGGAATTCGATGTCATCCAGAACGAATTTGCTCAGCTGGCTGTAGTTGCTGAAATCCAGCAGATACTGGAACCGCGTAAAGGTAAAATTCTGCGTCCCCGCCGCATCATACAAAGGCGCGTTCAGGGTAATCTCTTGCGTGGCGACGTTCTTGGCGCGCACATAAATCTCGCGCCCTACCCCATTGCCCGTGATCAGCGCCCCCACAGGCACATTCGCCACATTCACCACATTTGTCAGCTTGCGCGCATCCGAGGGCGAATAGCTGGCCTGCGAGGTCACCGTGACCGTATCCCAATCGCCATTCGTAGCCGCTTCAAGCTGGCCGTTTCGGATCACCCGCCGCGTGGCATAGCTGCTGCGTTCGGGTGTCGCGGCCTGCATATCGATCGGGCCGGTCACGTTGACCTTGCGCCCGCCCAAATCCAGCGATTCATGATCCGCATTGTTCAGCAGCGCCTGAAACGCCTTGCGAAAGGCGATCTCTTCATTCCCGAACGCCTCGATATAATTCGGCAGATCAAAGTTGCGCCGCAGCAGCAGGATCGCGCTGGCGGGCATGATCACCGTCCCTTCAAACCGCGTCGGCGCGTCAAAGGTCACGTCCCCGTTCAGCAGATACGTCCCGCGCGGGATCAACACGCTGCGCCCCTGCGCATCCGCATTCGCCGCCACAAAGGCCGCCGTATCATCGGTGCTGCCATCCCCCACCGCGCCATAGTCCCGCACATCCACCTGTGCCAGCATGTCGCGCAGGAAAACGCCCGTCACATCCTCGATCTGCAAATCATCAATGCGAACGACCCCGCCATTCTGCCCCGTGAGGTCCAGCCCGAAATGCCCATAGACCGGCGCGTTGCCCCAGACCATATCGACCCCGCCGCGCAGCCCCGACCCGACAATCGCGCTGACCTCGACCACCTCGCCATAGCTGGTCAGCGTCACCGCCGGACCGGCCTCCACCAGCCCGCCCGCGCGGCTGCCATTGCCAAGCGCCGGATACCCCGCGATCCGCACCGACGGTAGATTCCCACTGATCGCCTTCACCCGCGCCGTAATCCGCAGGTAACACCCCGGCAAAAGTGGCGTCTGTCCCATATATCGCAGCTTTTGCGTGGATTGCGTTTTTATCAGCTCAAGCGCCCCGCCAAAGTCCTGATCCGCAGGGATAAACGCTGCATTTATGGCATTGGCATAGGTATCAGACCCCGCCGTGCCATCCCCGCTTGAATACACATCCAAGCCTTGCGCAAATGCCGCAGGTGTCAGCAGCAGACCGTCTGTGATTGCCTTGTTCATCGTCATCCCCTTCGTCGGGTTGCGATGTCGCCCCCCATGAATTGCAAAACTCCGGCGCTTGGCCGGCAGGGGGAAAGATTTATGCACAAAGGGTTAACCACGCCTAACCGCAACGTACGCCGCAGGCGGTCACATGAGCGTGCCAAAGATGTCGCGCCTGTCAGGCAGAAACGCTTGGCGCATCCAGCAGTTGAACGGCGGCAATACGCCAGCCCTCGGGCGTCTCAACCATCTGATAATCCAGCAAATAGGTAAATCCTTTCAGGTCCGTGACCTGCACCTTCTGCCACTGCGCACCGGCGATCTCGCGCAGGTCCAGAAACCGCACCTCGGCATGTTTCCAGACCATCGGATAGCCCGTGGTCACCATACGTTTAAAATTTTCCGAAGACTGAAACATCATCTGCAGATTGGGGCTCGCATATGCGAAGGCACCCTCGAAATCATCTGCCTTGAAAGCGTCGAACTGGCCTGTGATCGTGCTTTCGATATCCGCCTGCTGCGCCATGGCACCAAACGCCGTCGCAAAGGTCAAAACCATCCCGAAAAAGGCCGAAAGAACCGCGCCACGCATGAGAATGCTCCCTATGATGTGTTGAACTTAACCTAAGCCACGCACATCATAGGGCAATAGTTTCACGCCGTGGTCAGCTTGCCCGCCAACGCGTCGCCGATCAGGGCGACCGTTTCATCCACGCCATACAGCGCGATGAACCCACCGAAACGCGGACCTTGGCTGGCGCCCAGCAACACTTCGTACAGCGCGGTGAACCAGTCGCGCAGCGGGTTGAAACGCTCTTTCCCGACGGCGAAAACCATCGTTTGCAACGCCTCGGCATCCAGCCCGCCGTCCCATGTCTTCAGCTGGTCCCGCAGGTCTTCCAGGGCTTCCCGCTCCAGCTCGGAAGGGGCGCGGAACACTTTGGCGGGCTTCACGAAATCATTGTAATAGCGCACCGCATGCTCGGCCGCCGCATCCATACCGGGGTTGCCTTCGGGCGTCGCATCCGGCGCATACCGCTGGATAAAGCCCCACAGTTGCGACTTGTCCTCGGCCGAGGAGACCGACGCGAGGTTTAGCAACATCGAGAAGGGCACAACCATATCCGACTTGGGCACATCGCCCCCGTGGATATGCCAAACGGGGTTGTTCAGCTTGCCCTTTTCGTCCTGCGTTTCATAGGCGCGCAGCTGCTGGTGGTATTCGTCGACCGCCTTGGGGATCACGTCGAAATACATGCGCTTGGCCGTCTTGGGCTTGAGATACATGAAATACGACAGCGATTCCGCGCTGGCATAGGTCAGCCATTCGTCGATGGTCAGACCATTGCCCGACGATTTGGAGATCTTGTGCCCGTCCTGATCAAGGAACAGCTCATAGGTGAAATGCTCGGGCGGGCGGTTGCCCAGAATACGGCAGATCTTGTCATAGATCGGCGTGTTGGTGCTGTGATCCTTGCCGTACATCTCAAAGTCGACATCAAGGGCGGCCCAACGGGCGCCAAAGTCGGGCTTCCACTGCAACTTCACATTGCCGCCGGTCAGCGGCAAGGTCATTTCGGTGCCGTCTTCATCGTCGAAGGTGATCGTGCCTTCCTTGGCGTTGACCGCTTTCATCGGCACATACATTACCCGCCCTGTTTCAGGGTGGATCGGCAGGAAGATCGAATAGGTCTGCCGACGCTCCTCGCGCAGCGACTTGAGCATCACTTCCATGATCTCGTCATACTTCTCGGCGGCGCGCAAAAGCACCTCGTCGAACTTGCCGGAGCCGTAGAACTCCGTGGCCGAGATAAACTCGTACTCGAACCCGAAGGTATCCAGAAAACGCCGCAGCATCGCGTTGTTATGCGCGCCAAAGCTGTCGTATTTGCCGAAAGGATCGGGCACCGATGTCAGCGGGCGCTGCAGATGTTCTTCCAATGCGGCGGGGTCGGGCACGTTACCCGGCACCTTGCGCATCCCGTCCAGATCGTCGGAAAAGCACACCAGCCGCGTCGGAATGTCGCTGATCTGCTCAAATGCGCGGCGGATCATCGTCGTGCGCGCAACTTCGCCGAAAGTCCCGATATGCGGCAGACCCGACGGGCCATAGCCGGTCTCGAACAAGACGTACCCCTTCTCGGGGGCCTTGTTTGCATAGCGTTTCAACACCCGACGTGCTTCCTCGAACGGCCACGCTTTACTGGTTAGGGCTGCTTCACGCATCTGCGACATGTCATCAATTCCATCATTTTCACCCCGCACCCAATGCGCGCAGGCAGCCCGTACCTATTGCGTCCCCGTAGGCCCGTCAATAATCTGCAGATCAACGGAATGACCGAACGGAAATGCGCATGAATGACGACACCTCCCTCACCCTCAGCGCGCAGGATTGCCTTGTCGCCGTAATGATCGCGGTTTCCGCATCAGACGAGGACATCCGCACCACCGAATTGCTCAAGATCCAGACGGCTGTAAACATGCTCCCCGTCTTTTCCGGCTATGATGTGGACCGCATCAGCTCTGTCAGCTCGATGGTGTTTGACCTGTTCGAACAGGAAGACGGGCTGGATGCCCTGTTCGGCCTGATCAAGGGCGCGCTGCCCGACCGGCTGAACGAAACGGCCTATGCGCTGGCCTGCGATGTGGCCGCCGCCGACGGCACGTTGGACGAAGCCGAATTACGTCTGCTGGAAGAAATCCGCTACGAGCTTGACCTCGACCGCCTGCACGCCGCCGCCATCGAACGCGGTGCCCGCGCCCGTCACGTCAAATAGGCCGCGTCACCGCGATCAAAGAGAGGCCGAATCCGCAGCCACATGGAACGCCCCCCAGCGTTCGATCAGCCCTTGCTGCAACCGTTTGGAGCGCCCGTTCCACGCCCGCCCCCCCTCGGGGCGTTCGCGTTGCGCGCGGGTCAGGGTGGCGCGACGAGGCATATCGGCGGTGAACACGGCAAAGGCCATCACCCGCCCGTCCGGTGCCGTCAGATACCCTGCCAAGGCCGAGACAAAGTTCAACGTGCCGGTCTTCGCCTCCACCTTGATCGGGTGATCCTGCACGGGCCGCCCCTTGGAATCGCGCAGGGAAATCGACTTGAGCAACGGTTTCAACGTGCCCGATCCATAGACCCGTACCAGCGCCGTCACCATATCCTGCGCGGTCACGCGGCTGTCTTCGCCTAGCCCCGAATGGTCCACCAGCGCGGGTGCATCCATGCCCAGATTGGCCTTGGCCCACACGTTCATCTCTGCCGCAGACGCGCGCAGGGACGCGGGCGTGCCCGTGCGGTAAACCGTGGCGGACAGCCCCGCCATCTCTGCGATCAAGTTATTGGAATACTTCAACATATCGCGCAGGATATCGCGCAGCGGCGCGCTGGAACGGGTCACCAGCACCTCGCCCTCGGGCAAGCTGGTGATCAACGCCATGTCGCGCAGACGGATGCCCTGCGCCCCCGCCAATGTCTTAAAGATATCGCCCGCATACAGCCCCGGCTTGCGCACCGGCAGCCAGCGCGACCCACCATTGCCCAAGGCGCTTTTCGCGACGCTCCAGTCATCGCGGGTGCCTGCGTCACGATAGGCAAAGACCGGCGCACTGCGGTCGCTGATCTCCATCGCGGCCATCGCCACGTCAGGGCGATAAGACCCCGACCGACCGTCCATCAGCACCGAATAGCTGCCGTTCTCGCGCTTCCATTCAAAGTGGACGCGGTTAAAGTTCAGCGCCAGCCCCGACACAGCGGGGTTATAGCCCACATGATCCGGCTGATCCGCATCAATCAACGGGAAGACCGGCAGGCTGCGTTCGTAAATCTTCAACCCGCCTTTGACGCCGATAATGCCCGCCGCCTTGAGGTCATCGGCCATTTTGGCCAGCCCGTCCGTATCCAGCGTCGGATCGCCCCCGCCCACAAGGATCAGATCGCCCTGCACTTCGCCATCCACAATGCCGCCAGTCGCCATGATGCGCGTCTGGAACTGATGCGCCGCGCCCAAGGTATCCAGCGCGTAAAGCGCGGTAATCGCCTTGGTCACGCTCGCCGGGGGCATCCCGTCAAGCGGGCCGTTCTGTTCCAGCACCGCACCGGTTTCCGCATCCGCCAGACTAAAGGTCACAGCACCGTTCAACCGCGCCTTGTCGATCAGCTCTTGCGCCGAGGGGATCGCCTGCCGGAACAAATCGTCCCCGCGCAGAACGGGGCGCAGCGATTCAGTTGGCGGGGCCGCAAAGGCCGCTGGAGCCGCAACAGCCGCCGCAGCGGTACTCAGAAACAAACGACGGGATAAAACAGTTTTCATGGGGCGACTTAAACCTGACAGGACAGAGCGACACAAGCGCTTGCAAATCACATTTTCATGGGCGGGGGCCCATGCTAACTGACAAGACATGCAACGCGTTATTTTGATCATGTTTGTCGCCATGTCACTGATTCCCGCAGGCGACAGCGCGGGCAAGATCCTGACCTCCCAGCTTGGCGTGGCCCCCGTTTTTGTGGCGTGGTCGCGGTTTGCCATCGGGGCGCTGCTGCTTGTGCCCTTCGCCCCGCCGCAAGCGCGCGCCCTTTTCGGCAACTGGCGCATCTGGGTCCGTGCCGCCATCCTGTGCGGCAGCATCACCTGCATCCAGACGGCACTGGTGACCGAGGACGTGGCCAATGTCTTTGCCGCCTTCTTTATCGGTCCGCTGCTCAGCTATGTGCTGGCCGCGCTCTTCCTACGCGAGGCGATATCGCTTCAGCGCAGCGCGTTGATCGTGGCAGGGTTTCTGGGGGTGCTGGTCGTGGTCCGACCGGGGCTTGAACCCAGTGCAGGGCTGCTTTGGGCGCTGACCGCGGGAACGCTTTATGGCGTGTTCCTCACGATGTCGCGCTGGCTGTCGCATCTGGCCCCGCCCCTTGCGCTGACCTTCAGCCAGTTGGTGATCAGCGGGCTGCTGCTTTTGCCGCTGGGGGTGGCCTATTTCCCGCCACTGACCGGCCCCGTCCTGGGGCTAAGCCTCGCAAGCGCGCTGTGTTCGATGCTGGGCAACCTGCTGATGTTATACGCCTATCGCATGGCCCCTGCGACCAAGGTCGCACCGCTGGTGTATCTGCAACTGCTGTCCGCCGTGGGGCTGGGGTGGCTGGTGTTTGGGGCATGGCCCGATGCGCTAACATGGGCCGGCATGGCGATGATCCTAGGGGCGGGTATCGCCTCTGCCAGATTGCGCTGACCATTTGCCCGCGGCCCGGATCGCGCTTGAACTGACATCGACCATCGGGACGTTCACGAAACACCACGCGGGGGCAGGTGCCTGCCCCAAGAGCTGGCTTTGCCGCCCCGAAATCCGGTAGGGTGCATAAAGCGTCGCGGCGTGGCTCATCCGCGCTGATATGCGCTGGCCGGGCCGTGCAAGCACCCCTAGGGGCACTGTTTCCATGATCTGCCGCCAGTCCTGCCACAGGTGGAACTGCGCCAGATTATCCGCCCCCATCAGCCAGACGAAGCGCACACCGGGATAGCGGGCCCGCAGCGCGGCAAGGGTTTGCGCGGTGTAGCGGGTGCCAAGATGGGCCTCGATATCCGTGACCTCGACCCGCGGGTGCTGCATCACCTCGCGCGCGCGGGTCAAACGGGACCCCATCGGGGCCGGTCCATGCGCCTTGAGCGGATTGCCCGGGCTGACCATCCACCACACCCGATCCAGCCCGAAACGCTTGATCGCCTCGCGGGTGATATGGGCGTGCCCCTCGTGCGCCGGATCAAACGACCCGCCAAGCAGCCCGATCACCTGCCCCGGGGGCGCATATGGAAATGGATAACCCAACGAAAACGGCCCCCGATATACATCAGGGGCCGAAAGAAGGGCAGCAACGCCCCTTTGTCAATCGCGTTATCCGAGCGTTAATCGACGAACTTCTTGATCTCGCCGGATTTCAACCGCGCGAAATAGCTCTTCATCTCGCGCTTCACGATCGGCATCAGGAAGTACAGCGCCGTGATGTTCACAACCGCCATCGCAAAGATCATCGCATCAGAGAAGTCGATAACCGCGCCCAGATTGGCCGCCGCCCCCACGATGATGAACAGGCAGAAGATGACCTTGAACACGATCTCTTTGGTTTTGCCTTCACCGAACAGGTAGGTCCACGCCTTCAGCCCGTAGTAGGACCAGCTGATCATGGTGGAGAAGGCGAACAGGATCACCGCCAGCGCCAGCACATAAGGGAACCAGCTGAACCCGGTCGCAAAGGCAGCCGATGTCAGTTGAACGCCGCTTGACCCGTCGATGGTCTGGATCGCGGTGCCTGCGTCATTCAGGATGAAGCGGCCGGTTTCGGGGTCCATCACCAGCACGCCAGAGATGGTGATCACCAGCGCGGTCATCGTACAGATGACAACGGTATCGATGAAGGGCTCCAACAGGGACACGACGCCTTCGGTCACCGGCTCTTTGGTGCGCACGGCAGAGTGTGCGATCGCCGCCGAGCCGACACCCGCCTCGTTCGAGAACGCCGCCCGCTTAAAGCCCTGGATCAGCGCGCCAACCAGACCGCCTGCAACGCCCAAGCCGCTGAACGCGCCTTCAAAGATCTGGCCAAAGGCCCAACCGATCTTGTCGTATTCAACGATCAGGATGATCAGCGCGGCACCAACATAGATCACGCCCATCAACGGCACGATTTTCTCGGTGACATTGGCGATGGATTTGATCCCGCCGACGATGACCGCAAAGACCACTGCGGCAAAGACGATGCCCGTGATCCAGCCAGGGTAGTCTCCGATGATACCGGACAGCTGTGCATGGGCCTGATTGGCCTGGAACATATTCCCGCCGCCCAAGGCACCGCCGATGGTAAAGATCGAAAAGATCACCGCCAGCACACCGCCCAAAGGCAGGCCGCGCTCCTTGAAGCCCTTTGTCATATAGTACATCGGACCACCGGAAACGGTACCATCGGCGTATTCATTGCGGTATTTCACACCCAGCGTACATTCGGTGAACTTGGAGGCCATGCCCAGCAAACCGGCCAGGATCATCCAGAAGGTCGCCCCCGGACCGCCGATGCCCACGGCCACCGCGACGCCCGCGATGTTGCCCAGACCGACAGTCCCCGACAGCGCCGTTGCAAGCGCCTGAAAGTGGCTCACCTCGCCCGCGTCATCGGGATCGGAATAATCGCCTTTGACCAGCGAGATCGCATGCCAGAACGCCTTGACCTGAATGAAGCCGAAATACAGCGTAAATACCGTCGCCGCGACCACCAGCCACAGCACGATCCAAGGGAAGTTGGTGCCGGGCAGCGACATGAAGATCAGATTGACGAACCAACCCGTCGAACCTGCGAAGATATCATTGATGCGTTGATCCATGCCGACGGTTTCTTGTGCCGCGGCAACCATGGGCAAGGCAGAGACAGCAGCAGCCCCCGCACCCGTTGTCAGAAATTTTTTCATGATATGACCTTTCAAGGAATGATCGTCAGAGGCACGCGGGACGCCACAGCCAAGCGGCCGGTTACGCCGCCGAACATACGCTCTTTCAGGCCGCGCAGACCGACACGGCCCACCACGATCTGCTGTGCGCCGTGCTTCTTGGCCAGATCGTCCAGAATATCGGCCACATCGCCGTGTTTCACGATGCCCTGAACGGTGACGCCGTCTTCGCTGACCTTCTTGACCGCCGGATCGACGATACGTTCGCGGGCCAGTGCCAGTTCCTCTTCGCGCCGTTTGTGGCGCTGGTCATTCTCTTCCGAGGTCTGGAAGCTGAATGGAGACCATTCAATCACGTAAACGAGCTTGAGCTCGCAATCGCCAATCAATTTGGCCTGTTTCGTTGCGAAATCCAAAGCGCGCGCCCCGGCTTCCCCCCCGTCCAGTCCAACAACAATAGTGGATGCTGTCATGTATTTGTCCCTTTGTGTATGACGCGGTCTTTTTGCGGCCGCGTTGTACCGGGGCGCTGAACGCACCCGGATTGGACGAATATAAACGAGGTCCAAAATTTTTTTCGACTGAATTTCGCGTAAAATTCGGTCATTCGTCCCCAGTTCACCGCTCGAAAACGGTAAAAAGGGATAGTTATCGGAAAAACAGCCTTTGCCGCCCGCGCGATCCGCGCTTTGTGCGCCTTGCCCCTGCGCCCTGTGAATCGCCCGAGAGCACACGGGCTTCAAAACCGCGGCACAGGCCTTATATATTGAATGTTTGCTCTTGCCCGCCTGTGGCGATATTGCACGTTCCAAACCGTATTCAGCTTATCCGAGGATTCTCAATGGCCGCCTATCAATATGTCTATCACATGTCCGGTGTCTCAAAGACCTACCCGGGCGGCAAAAAGTGTTTCGACAACATTAACCTGAACTTCCTGCCCGGTGTGAAAATCGGTGTGGTCGGCGTCAACGGTGCGGGTAAATCCACGCTGATGAAGATCATGGCCGGCAAGGACAAGGATTACTCGGGCGAAGCATGGGTCGCTGAAGGGGCCAAGGTCGGCTATCTGGAACAGGAACCCTATCTGGACCCCGCCCTGACCGTGCGCGAAAATGTCATGCTGGGCGTGAAAGCCAAGAAGGACATTCTGGACCGCTACAACGAACTGGCGATGAACTATTCCGACGAGACAGCCGACGAAATGGCCGCCTTGCAGGATCAGATCGACGCGGAGAACCTCTGGGATCTCGACAGCCAGATCGACGTCTCGATGGAAGCCTTGCGCTGCCCGCCCGACGATGCCGATGTGACCAAACTGTCCGGTGGTGAAGCCCGCCGCGTGGCGCTGTGCAAGCTGCTGCTTGAAGCGCCCGAAATGCTGCTGCTTGACGAACCGACCAACCACCTGGATGCGGAAACCATCGCCTGGCTGCAACAGCACCTGATCGACTATAAGGGCACGATCCTGATCGTCACCCACGACCGGTACTTCCTGGATAACATCACCAGCTGGATCCTCGAGCTCGACCGCGGCAATGGCATCCCCTACGAGGGGAACTATTCCAGCTGGATCGACCAGAAAGCCAAACGGCTTGAACAGGAAGCCCGCGAGGACAAGTCCAAGCAAAAGACACTGTCGCGCGAATTGGAATGGATGCGTCAGGGGGCCAAAGCCCGTCAGGCGAAATCCAAAGCGCGGATCAAGTCCTATAACGAAATGGCCGACAGCTCGGAGCGCGAACGCCTGACGCGGGCCCAGATCGTTATCCCCAACGGTCCCCGTCTGGGCAACAAGGTGCTTGAGGTCGAGGGCCTGTCCAAAGCCATGGGCGACAAGCTGTTGATCGAAAAGCTGGACTTCTCTCTGCCGCCAGGCGGGATCGTCGGCGTGATCGGCCCCAACGGCGCGGGTAAATCAACCCTGTTCAAGATGATCACCGGCCATGAACAACCCGATACCGGCACGATCGAACTCGGAAATACCGTTGATCTGTCCTATGTTGACCAGTCGCGCGATGACCTGAACCCTGATGACAACGTCTGGCAGGCCATTTCGGGCGGGGCCGAGATCATCAAGCTTGGCGATGCCGAAGTGAACTCGCGCGCCTATTGCGGTGCTTTCAACTTCAAGGGCGGTGACCAGCAGAAGAAAGTCGGCCTGCTGTCGGGCGGTGAACGCAACCGTGTGCACATGGCGCGTCTGCTGAAAGAAGGCGGCAACGTGCTGCTGCTCGATGAACCTACCAACGATCTGGACGTTGAAACACTGCGCGCGCTCGAAGACGCGCTGGTCGATTTCGCGGGCTGCGCTGTGGTCATCTCGCACGACCGTTTCTTCCTTGACCGGATTTGTACGCACATCCTCGCCTTTGAAGGCGACGCGCATGTTGAATGGTTCGAGGGCGGCTTCTCTGACTACGAAGAGGACAAGAAGCGTCGTCTGGGCGAAGACGCCATGGAACCCAAGCGCATGAAGCACAAGAAATTCTCGCGCTGATCTAGGCGAAAGTTCTAAGAAAAAAGGCCCCCGCAGGAAACTGCGGGGGCCTTTTTATGTGTCGGTCAACGCGCCGCAGCGACGCGGCACGGGTTTGCCGTTACAGCCCGTCGGCCAGTTCCGTATAGCCATCGGTGCGGTCGGTGCTGGTGCTGTCGGGCACGGTTTCACGCCCCAGAAAATCGCGCAGCGTGTTGCAGGCAGACAGCCCCGACCACAGCCGCTGGTTCGACACCAGCTTGACCGTGACATCGGCGCTGAAATCCCCGCCGATACGTGCGGCGGTGCCATCATGGGACAGGATGTCTTCGATGTCTTTCTGTATTTCTTCGGGCTTGATCCGGTGGCGGCCCATCACGGTGCCCACGATGATCCCCTCGCCCGCATAGCCCATAAAGCATTTCTCATGGGCCAGCGCCGCGACCGTCGCCTGCGCGACCAAGCCCATCTGGCGACAGAATTCAGCCGGGCTTGCGGCCTCGAAGATATTGCGGATCTGCGGGAGTTTGACCGCGAAAAGGCTCATGGCATAGCAGCCTTCGGGCAGACGCAGCATGTGGTTTTCGAACCCGTGCAGATCGTCGACGCCGACAACGTTCAGATCAAAGCTTTCCTCGACCCGTACCTTCATCAGGCCCGACAGCTCCGCCAGCGTATGCGCGGCCTCGCGTTCACGGCGCAGGCTGTCGCTGAGCATGCCCGCCATGTTGATACGCGCGCCCAGTTCGATCCCGTTCAAGGGCTTGAAGATGAAATCCGTCGCCCCGGCGCGGAAGGCGGTGTCCATCAGATCATGTTTCCGGCTGCCGGTGATCATGATGATCGGCGCACTTTTATAGGCCTGCATATTGCGGATGTCGTCACATAGGGTGATCCCGTCAACGCCGGGCAGCATGATGTCCAGCAAGAAGCAGTCAAAGCTTGCCCCGTGTTCGTCGATCTTGGCCAACCCATCCTCGGCCGAGTCTGCACAGACCAGATCGAACCCCAGCGACGGCGTCAGACAGTCGCGCAACAGGTCAAGAATGGTGGGATCGTCGTCTACGGCTAGGATTTTCATACGGTGGCTCACTCGTTGTCGTGTCGGCAGAAGGGGGACTGGTTAAATTCTCTTATGGCTCGGAGCAAAATCGCAGATGAATCTGTCAGCAGTTAGGCAATTTCGGCCAATCCGTTAACCCTTTGTCCCGCTGCCTCTGCCAATGCACGTTAGGGTTTCGTCTTGCCTCTCCGAAGAATAAGGCGCAAATGTGCCGGAATCAGCAAGGATCGGCCTGTTTTTCAAGGCCCATTGACAGCCCCTTGCGCGAATCCCCACGACCTGCCATATCCGAATGGCTAACGTTATTCTTTTTCGACCAACTGTCTCCCTCATACGGCGTTCAGACTTCGATCCAGACCGACAACGCCAAGCCATCGCACGACGCGGATGGCATACTAGAGGAGACTACGGATATGGCCACTGGCACCGTAAAATGGTTCAACACAACAAAAGGCTTCGGCTTTATCGCACCCGATGGCGGCAGCAAAGATGTATTCGTACACATCTCCGCTGTTGAGCGCGCAGGCCTGACCGGTCTGGCCGACAACCAGAAAGTGACATTCGACATCGAAGCTGGCCGTGACGGCCGCGAATCCGCGTCGAACATCGCACTGGCATAAGCCATGCAGGGCCTTAGGCCCGCAGGATGAATTTGCCGGCTGCCCCTCACGGGACAGCCGGTTTTTTTATGTCCTCAGGGTTGCCAAACACAACCCAAGGGGCAAAATACCGGCATCACATCCTAAAGGAGCCCCCCATGCGCCGCCGTCAGTTTATCGCAGGTTCTTTGGCCGCCCTCGCCTTTCCCCACGCGCTGTTTGCCGCGGGTGCCGCCTATGACCCCACGCCGCAAATGGTGTCGATCAAGCCACAATATGCCGTGGGCGAGCTGCTGATCCTGCCCCGCAGCCACTACCTGTATCTGGTGACCGCCCCCGGTCAGGCCATGCGATACGGCGTGGGCGTCGGCAAGGCGGGGCTGGAGTTTACCGGCACCGCGACGATCGATGTCAAAAAGGAATGGCCCACCTGGCGCCCCACGGACGAGATGATCGAACGGGAGCCCAAGACCTATGCGCGGTTCATCGGTAATACCGATGCGCAACCCGGTGGCCCGTCCAATCCGCTGGGGGCGCGCGCGCTCTATCTGTTCCAGAACGGCCGCGATACGTATTTCCGCATCCACGGCACCACCCAACCCAGCAGCATCGGGCGCTCTGTCTCGAATGGGTGTATCCGCATGCTGAATGAACACGTCAAAGACCTGTACCAACGTGTGCCCATCGGCACCAAGGTCACGGTGCTTTAACGCCGCTGACTTTATTCACCACGCAAAAGGGGCTGGCATCGCTGCCAGCCCCTTCGCGTTTCTGCACTGTATCGGGGACGTGTCCCCTTAGTTCAGCGCGCCTTAGTTCAAGGCTTTGTCGGTGATCGCATGGGTCCATGCGCCCGACGGCTCTACCGTGATCACGGGGTCCGACCCACCGGACAGCAGCGATTGCACGGTCCGCTCGTAATCCGCCTCGTCCAGCGCGCCATTGCTGCCTGCGGTCAGCTTGGCCACTTCGCCCATCATGCGTTTCTGATGCTCTTCGGTTTGCGCACCGGAGGCATCGTTGTCCAACACGATTTCCGCCGCTTCATCGGGGTTTTCCTCGGCGTATTTCCAGCCCTTCATAGAGGCCCGCACAAAGCGCACCATCTTGTCCTCGAAGGCCGGATCGGCAAGGTTCTCTTCCAGCGCGTAAAGCCCGTCTTCCAATGTGGCAACGCCCTGCTCTTCGTATTTGAACACGTTCAGATCATCCGGCGTCAGACCTGCGTCGATCACCTGCCAGTATTCATTATAGGTCATGGTCGACACGCAGGCGGCCTGATTTTGCAGCAGCGGATCCACGTTAAAGCCTTGTTTCAGCACGGTCACACCATCCTCACCGCCTTCGGTGGGCAGCTCAAGTTTGCTCATCCAGCTGAGAAAGGGGAATTCATTGCCAAAGAACCAGACGCCCAACGTCTTGCCCTTGAAGTCATCCGTGGTCTCGATCCCGGCATCCTTGCGGCAGGTCAGCATCATGCCCGAGGATTTGAACGGCTGCGCGATGTTCACCATCGGCAGACCCTTCTCGCGCGCGGCCAATGCGGCGGGCATCCATTCAACGGCGACATCGGCACCACCACCGGCCAGCACCTGTGTCGGCGCAATGTCCGGGCCGCCCGGCTTGATCGTGACGTTCAGGTCTTCTTCGTCATAGAACCCTTTGTCCTGCGCCACATAATAGCCCGCGAACTGCGCCTGCGTGACCCACTTCAGCTGAAGCGTCACATCATCCGCCGCTTGTGCCATGGTCCCCATCAGGCCCACAGCGGCCCCGGCGACATATGTTGATAGTTTTTTCATTTTTATATCTCCCTCTTGGTTGGTTGGTCGTCTTGGTTAGTTCCGCGTTAGTTCCGCTGGCTCGGGTGCCAAAAGGTCACCCGCCGTTCAAACAATGACATCGCGCCGTAGAATGCGGACCCGGCAATCGCCGCGACAACAATCTCGGCCCAGACCAGATCAAGCGCAAGCTGGCCCACCGAGGTAGAGATCCGAAACCCCATCCCCCGCACAGGAGAGCCGAAAAATTCAGCAACAATCGCCCCGATCAAGGCAAGGGTCGTGCCGATCTTCAGCCCATTGAACACGAAAGGCATCGCGGCAGGCAAGCGCAGCTTGAACAGCGTCGCCCAATAGCTGGCCGCATAGGTCCGCATCAGATCGCGCTGCATGGCGTCGGTGGCTTGCAAGCCCTGCACCGTGTTCACCAGCATCGGAAAGAACACCATGACCACGACCACGGCGGCCTTGGACTGCCAGTCAAAGCCGAACCACATCACCAGAATCGGGGCCATCCCGATCACGGGCAGCGCGGCCACAAAGTTCCCTACCGGCAAAAGCCCCCGTTGCAAGAATGGGAAACGGTCAATCGCAACGGCGATCAAAAAGGCCGCACCGCAGCCCAGCACATAGCCCGACAACGCGCCCTTCAGCACGGTCTGCACGAAATCCACCCAAAGGATATCAAGCGATGACACCAGCCGCAGGGCAATCAGCGACGGCGCAGGCAGCAAGACCTGCGAAATCTCGAGTCCGCGCACAATGCCTTCCCAGACAGCGATCAGCGTCGCGCCAAAAACCAAGGGCGCTGCAAGGGACACCCAGCGGGCCGGCCGCAATCGCGCCAACCGGATGTTGACCCACATGCCAAAGGCCCAGGCCACTGCGGCAAAAACCAGCCAGATCATCGCGCCATCCCCATCCGTTTCAATGTCACACGCTGGATCAAGCCGATGATCCCCACCAGCAACGCCGCCAAGGCCGCCGCCATGATCAACGCGCTCCAGATCTGGATCGTCTGGCCATAGTAGCTGCCAGCCAACAACCGCGCCCCCAGACCCGCCACGGCACCCGTTGGCAGCTCACCAATGATGGCCCCCACCAGCGACGCAGCCATCGCGATCTTGAGCGAGGTAAAGAAATACGGCATCGACGCAGGCAACCGCAGCTTCCAGAAGGTCTGGCCCGCACTGGCATGCCAGGTGCGCATCTGGTCCAGCTGCATCTGATCAGGGCTGCGCAAACCTTTCACCATGCCGACAACGACGGGGAAGAACGACAGATACATGCTGATCATCGCTTTCGGCAGCAGCCCCGACACGCCCACGGCGTTCAGAACCACAATGATCATCGGCGCAATCGCCAGAATGGGAATGGTCTGGCTGGCGATCACCCAAGGCATCACCGACATATCCATCACCCGGTTGAACACGATCCCCACCGCCAGCAAGACGCCCAGCAAGGTGCCCATGCCAAAGCCCAGCAGGGTCGCGCTGAGCGTGATCCAGGAATGATAGACCAAGGACCGCTTCGACGTGACTTTCTTCATCACGGTCGTGTCCCAGATCTCTGACGCGACCTGATGCGGCGCGGGCAGTTTGGGCTTTTTCTGCGCCCAGGTATCCGCGACCAGTGTCGTGGCGGTTACCGTCTCGCCCGACCGTGTGGCCTTGTCATAGGTCCAGTCCGCATTCAGCCAGACCGCCGCCGCATACCAAAGCGCAAACAAGACCCCGACCACAGTCAGGACAGGCAAGAAGCTCGACTTCATCGCGCGCCCCCCTGCTTCCAGATGGTCCTAAAATCCTCCCCGAAGGGCCGGGCGGCAGCGGGCGCGCGATCAATCATCCGCATGCCCCGCCCGCAATCCTTCCCGCACCCGATGCGCGATCTCCAGAAACTCGGGCGTTTCGCGAATGTCCAAGGGGCGCTCTTTCGGCAAAGGGCTGTCGATGACATCCGCAATCCGTCCGGGGCGCGGGCTCATTACCACGATCTTGGTACTCAGATACACCGCCTCCGGGATCGAGTGGGTGACAAAAGCGATGGTCTTTTGCGTGCGCGCCCACAGGCGTAACAGCTGTTCATTCAAATGGTCGCGCACGATCTCGTCCAGCGCGCCAAAGGGTTCATCCATTAGCAAGATATCCGCATCAAACGCCAGCGCCCGCGCGATCGAGGCCCGTTGCTGCATGCCCCCCGACAGCTGCCAAGGGAACTTGCGCTCGAACCCTGCCAGCTCCACCAGCTCCAACACTTGGCGAACCCGCGCCGCCTGATCCGCCTTGGAATACCCCATGATTTCAAGCGGCAGCCGGATATTGCCGCCAATCGTCCGCCAGGGATAAAGCCCCGCCGCCTGAAACACATAGCCATAGGCCCGCGCCCGCCGTGCCTCGGCAGCACTGACGCCATTCACCGTGATCTCGCCCCCCGTGGGCTGTTCCAGGTCCGCCATACAGCGCAGGAACGTCGTCTTGCCGCAGCCCGACGGCCCGATAAAGCTGACGAAATCGCCTTTCTCGATATCAAGCGACACGTCTTTCAGCGCATGCACAGGGCCATCGTTGGTTTCAAATGTCAGGGATAGGTTCTGGGCCGAGATCACGGGCGCGGTGCTCATAAGCTGCGTCCCTCTTCTGCCGTACAACGTGCTCGCATCTATGCTGGCCTCTTTCTTCTTCAGGGCAGCGCGGCGCAACCGCCGCGCTGCGTTGATAGTCCCGCGTTCAGATCCCCGCAGGGATGTTCAGCGGATCGCGTTTGATCAGTTTCGGCGCAGTCAACTCTTTCCACTTGCTCAGCGCAAGGTTGGCCGACGGGAAAGCAGGCCGCGGCACAAAGCGCCCGCGTCCGGGGTTGGGCTGCGAATTCTGCCCCCAGGCCCAGATGACCTCGCCACGGCTTAAGGTATAGCGCGCCTGTGCCTTGACCTCGAAGCCTTCAAAGACGTTGTAATCCAGAATGGAGTGGTGGTTCGCCGTCGAAATCGTCTTGCTGATCTTGGGATCCCACACCACGATATCCGCGTCGGCCCCTTCGACAATCGCGCCCTTGCGCGGATAGATATTCAGGATCTTCGCGACATTGGTCGAGGTGGCAGCGACGAATTCATTCGGCGTCAGACGGCCCGTCTCCACCCCTTCGGTCCAGAGCACCGCCAGACGTTCCTCCAACCCGTTGGACCCGTTGGGGATGATGCGGAAATCATCGCGGCCCGCGCGTTTCTGCTCGGTCGAAAACGCAGCGTGATCCGTGGCAACCACCTGCAACGACCCCGACTGCAAGCCCGCCCATAGACTGTCCTGATGGTCCTTGGACCGGAAGGGCGGCGACATGACACGGCGTGCGGCGTGATCCCAATCTTTGTTGAAATACTCGCTCTCGTCCAGAGTCAGGAACTGGATCAACGGCTCGCCATAGACCCGCATCCCCTTTTGCCGGGCACGGCGGATCGCTTCGTGGGTCTGCTCGCAAGAGACATGCACGATATAAAGCGGCACGCCGGCGGCATCGGCAATGGTGATCGCGCGGTTGGCGGCCTCGCCCTCCAGCTCGGGCGGGCGCGAATAGGCATGCCCCTCCGGCCCCGTGATCCCCTGATTGAAATACTTCTCCTGCAAGGCCGCGACCAGATCGCCGTTTTCGGCATGGACCATCGGCAGCGCCCCCAGTTCGGCACAGCGCTGGAAGGACGCGAACATCTCGTCATCCTCGACCATCAAGGCCCCTTTATAGGCCATAAAGTGTTTGAACGAATTCACCCCCATGTCGACGGCGTCTTTCATCTCGTCAAAGACATTCTCGTTCCAGCCGGTGATCGCCATGTGATAGCCGACATCCGAACAAATCTGCGGCGCGGATTTGCGGTGCCATTCATTGATCGCGTTCTTGATCGACCCGTCCGCCCCCGGCAGACAGAAATCGACGATCATCGTGGTCCCGCCCACGGCCGCGGCCCAGGTGCCTGTCTCGAATGTCTCGGCCGCTGTGGTGCCCATAAAGGGCATCTCAAGATGGGTATGGGGATCGATCCCGCCGGGGATGACATAGGCCCCTTCGGCGTCGATATATTCGTCGCCCACCAGATCCTCGCCGATCTGCTTGATGATCTCGCCCTCGATCAACACATCCGCTTTCCAGGTGCGATCCGCCGTGCAGACCATGCCGCCCTTGATAACCTTGCTCATCTGTCCTCTCCCCTATCTGTCTTCCAAATGGTCCAAATCCCGGGGGTCTGGGGGCTGGCCCCCAGGCCACGCCCGCTCAGGCCCCCGACGGGTTCAGCCCACAATCTCTGCCGTTTCCAGCACCGCATGCAGCAAAACATCGGCACCGGCCTTGGCCCATTCCTTGGTGATCTCTTCGGCCTCGTTATGGCTCAGCCCATCCACGCAGGGGCACATGACCATCGCGGTCGGGGCCACCCCGTTGATCCAGCAGGCATCGTGCCCCGCCCCCGAGATGACGTCCATATGGCTGTACCCCAACCGCTCTGCCGCGGAACGGATGGCCGAGACGCAGCCTTCGTCAAAAGCGACGGGATCAAAACCACCGACCTTTTCAAAAGCGACCTCAAGCCCCATGTCATCGGCGATCTTCTGACCCTCGACGCGCAGGCGCTTTTCCATATCCTCGATCACGCTCAGATCAGGCGACCGGAAATCGACGGTAAAGATCACCTGCCCCGGGATCACATTGCGCGAGTTCGGGTACACCTCGATATGCCCCGCGGCACCAACCGCATGCGGCGCGTGGGACCATGCGATCTGGTCCACCGCTTCAAGCATACGCGCCATGCCAAGCCCCGCATTCTTGCGCATCGGCATCGGCGTTGATCCGGTATGCGCATCCTTGCCGGTCACGGTGACTTGGGTCCACGACAGCCCCTGCCCGTGGGTCACGACGCCGATGTCCTTGCCTTCGGCCTCCAGGATCGGGCCCTGTTCGATGTGCAGCTCGAAAAACGCATGCATCTTGCGCGCGCCGACCTCTTCGTCGCCCTGCCAGCCGATCCGCTTGAGCTCGTCGCCAAAGCGCAAGCCCTCGGCATCGGTCTTGGCATAGGCCCATTCCTGCGTGTGGATGCCGGCAAAAACGCCAGACGACAGCATCGCGGGGGCATAGCGGGTGCCCTCTTCGTTGGTCCAGTTGGTCACGACCACGGGGTGTTTCGTCTTGATCCCCAGATCGTTCATCGTGCGCAGCAGTTCCAGCCCACCCAGCACACCCAGCACGCCGTCATACTTGCCGCCCGTGGGCTGCGTATCCAGATGCGACCCGACGTAGACCGGCAGCGCATCGGGGTCGGTGCCATCGCGCTGCGCGAACATATTGCCCATCGTATCAAGGCCCATGGTGCAGCCCGCCTCCTCGCACCATTTCTGGAACAGGGCGCGACCTTCGGCGTCTTCGTCGGTCAGCGTCTGGCGATTGTTGCCACCCGCCACACCGGGGCCGATCTTGGCCATCTCCATCAGACTGTCCCACAAACGATCCGGGTTGATCTTCAGGTTTTCACCGGGCGCGGCCATAGCGGTTTCCTTTGCGTTTTCTACCTTGTGCAAGGCGTAAATTTTTACCATTTGGTAAATCCACGATTGCGGCTAGGGTTAAGTCTGTCAAGAAATGCTTTCCCATCGGGCCACCCGTCCGAAGTGGGGTGCCGCATTTTCAGGCACTTACACCGAAAGGGGACGCGCCATGCCCGAGACAACCGCCAAGAAAAAGCCCAGCCGAATCCAAAGGCGCAACCGCCGTGTGATCCTGGATGCGGCGCTTGATGTGTTTTCGACCTACGGGTTTCGCGGGGCCACGCTGGATCAGATCGCCAGCGAGGCGGGGCTGAGCAAACCGAATATATTGTATTATTTCAGCGGGAAGGAAGAAATCCACACGACCCTGCTGAGCCAGCTGATGGAGACATGGCTCGACCCTTTGGTAGAGCTCGACGCCGATGGTGACCCGCACACAGAGCTGTTGGATTATGTGCAGCGCAAACTGGATATGGCACGGGATCTGCCCCGTGAAAGCCGCTTGTTTGCCGGTGAAATTTTACGCGGTGCGCCCCATATGGAGCCGCGTTTGCAAAGCGATCTGAAACCGCTGTTCGACGAGAAATGCGCGGTTATTTCCGATTGGATGGCGGCGGGAAAGATCGCGCGGATGGACCCGCGCCATCTGATTTTCTCGATCTGGTCGACCACGCAACACTATGCCGATTTCGCGCCGCAGGTCGCGCTGCTGCTGGACAATGATGCCGATCAGCACCAGCAGGCGTCGGACCATCTGCGACTGATGTTCTCGACGTTGTTGACCCCCGCCGCGCCTCAGCAGTAGCGGCGGGGGCAAGGGTCACTCGGCCGCTGTGGCGGAGGGGTTGTTGGGGTGCGTTGTCCAGTTGGCGTAATTCGGATCGACGGGCTTGCCGGTGCGCGGGTCCGTGGTGCCGGGGGCCAGCTCCACCATCGAGATACAATCCTCGACCGGGCAAACATTGACGCAGAGGTTGCAGGCGACGCATTCGTCGTCGATCACGCTGAAGGTGCGATCTTCGGACATGGCAATCGCCTGATGCGACGTGTCTTCGCAGGCGGCAAAGCAGCGCCCGCACGAGATACACAGATCCTGATCGATCTTGGCCTTGGCGACATAGTTCAGGTTCAGCTGGTTCCAGTCGGTCACATTCGGCACCGCACGGCGCACCAGTTGATCGACCGAGGTCATCCCCTTGTCGTCCATATATTCCGACAGGCCCGAGATCATCTCTTGCACAACCTTGAAACCATAGGTCATCGCCGCCGTGCAGACCTGCACATTGCCCGCGCCAAGGGCCAGAAACTCTGCCGCGTCGCGCCATGTGGTCACGCCGCCGATGCCACTGATCGGCATATCCGCCGTCTCGGGGTTGCGCGCGATTTCCGCCACCATGTTCAAGGCAATCGGCTTCACCGCCGGCCCGCAATAGCCGCCGTGGGTGCCTTTCCCGTCGATCATCGGTTCAGGCGCGAACAGGTCCAGATCAACCGAGGTGATGGAGTTGATCGTGTTGATCAGGCTCACCGCATCCGCGCCGCCGCGTTTGGCGGCCTCGGCGGGGTAGAGCACATTGGTGATGTTCGGCGTCAGCTTCACGATCACCGGCATGCGCGTGTATTGCTTGCACCAGCGGGTGACCATTTCAATGTATTCCGGCACCTGCCCCACGGCAGAACCCATGCCGCGCTCGGCCATGCCATGCGGGCAGCCGAAGTTCAGCTCGATCCCGTCGGCACCGGTTTCCTCCACATGCGGCAGGATCGCTTTCCACGCTTCCTCCTCACAAGGCACCATGATCGACGCGATCAGTGCGCGGTCAGGGTAATCACGTTTCACCGCCTTCATCTCGCGCAGGTTCACCTCCAGCGGGCGATCGGTGATCAGCTCGATGTTATTGAGCCCCAGCAGCCGCCGGTCCGCGCCCCAGATCGCGCCATAGCGCGGGCCGTTGACGTTGACGACGGGCGGGCCCTCCATGCCGAGGGTCTTCCACACGACACCGCCCCAGCCTGCCTCGTAGGCGCGGCGGACGTTGTATTCCTTGTCCGTGGGTGGCGCGGATGCCAGCCAGAACGGGTTGGGGCTTTTGATGCCCACGAAGTCGCTTCTTAGATCAGCCATTTGCGTTCTCCTGTAGGGGCTTAGCCCATCAATACCATGTGAATGTCCATCGCCGCGTCGCGCCCTTCGGCGACAGCGGTCACGGTCAGGTCGTCGCCGCCACTGGCACAATCGCCACCGGCCCAGACCCCGTCGACACTGGTGCGTCCGGTGCCATCCACCTTGATCTTGCGCGCCTCCAGCGTGGGCAGCGCGTCGCCCTGAAGGGTCTGGCCGATGGCCTTGAACACCTGATCCGCGGGCAGGCGCAGCGTTTGGCCCGTGCCATTCATCTGGTCGTCGACATATTCGAATTCGATCTCGCGTACGGCACCGTTGCCGATCACGGCGACCGGCGTGGCATGGGTCACGATCCGCACGCCCTTAGAGGCCGCGAGATCCTGTTCGAACACGCTGGCGTTCATCCGGTTGCGCCCGCGGCGATAGACCAGCGTCACATTGAGCGCGCCCAGCAGTTTCGCCTGAATAGCGGCATCGATCGCGGTCATCCCGCCGCCGATCACCACCACGTCACGACCGATCGGGACGGCGGCGACATCGCTTGCCTGACGCAGGTGAGAGATAAAATCGACCGCATCGAGCACGCCGGATTTATCCTCGCCCTCGGCCCCCAAGGCGTTCACACCGCCAAGGCCCATACCAAGGAACACGGCGTCATAGTCGGCCCGCAAGCTGTCCAGCGTCATCGCCACCCCAAGGGCTGCGTTGTTCTGCACGGTGATGCCGCCGATCTTGAGCAGCCAGTCCACCTCTGCCTGCGCGAAGCCGTCGGGTGTCTTGTAGGTGGCGATCCCGTATTCGTTCAGACCGCCGGGCTTGGGCCGCGCGTCAAAGACGGTGACATCATGCCCCATCATCGCCAAACGGTGCGCACAAGACAGCCCCGCCGGACCTGCGCCAACCACGGCCACGCGCTTGCCCGTCGAGGCCGCGCGTTCAAACGGATGCGCGCCCTGTGCTTGCAGATGGTCGGTGGCATAGCGCTGAAGCTCGCCGATCTTGACCGGCTTGCCCTCGGCCACTTCGCGCACACAGGCCTGTTCACAAAGCTGTTCGGTCGGACAAACGCGGGCACACATGCCGCCCATGATATTCTGGCTCAGGATCGTTTTGGCGGCGGCATCGGGTGTGCCCGTAGCGATCTGCCGAATGAAGAGCGGAATATCGATATCCGTCGGGCAGGCCGTGATGCACGGCGCGTCGTGACAGAAGTAGCATCGGTCCGCCGCGACAAGCGCTTCATGCACATCCAGTGGCGGGTGCAAATCGGAAAACTGCGCGGCATAGGCGTCGGCGTCCAGCCGTCCGGCAGCCACCCCCGGTTCAAAGATTTTCTGCGACATTTTTTTATCCCTGCTGTCACTATTTATGCTGAAACGCTCCCACGGAATGATTTTTTTATCAACTGGTAAAATTATTTCATAACTGTGAAATTTCTTGCGCAAATGCCCGCCGGTTACGCGTTTCGGGGCAAAAACTCTTGATTTTGTCCTATTTGGCGCCAAAGTCAGAGGTGCGACGCGAAAGACTTTCGACCCCTCAGCCCTCCGGCGCTGGTGCGATCAAGTTCTGACCGAGCCACGCTGCCGCATAATGTGGGCAGGACAAACACGAGGAGAAACGGGGCATGGCGACTGGCACCGTAAAATGGTTCAATACCACAAAGGGATACGGCTTTATCGCGCCTGATGGTGGCGGCAAAGATATCTTTGTTCACATCTCGGCGGTTGAACGCGCTGGCCTGACCGGGCTTGCCGACAACCAGAAGGTGACATTCGACGTAGAAGCGGGCCGTGATGGCCGCGAAAGCGCCGCGAATATCGCTTTGGCCTAACCGGCCCAAAACCGGTTCATAATATTTTTGACGACGGGCGCTTCGGTGCCCGTTTTTTGTGCAAAACTACTCGTTTTCGTTGATCTGATCGATCAGCGTCAGCACTTTCGGGCCCAAAGCATCAACGATTCTCGTGACGCCTTGCGCGTTCGGATGCACCCCGTCGGCCTGGAAAAACCCGCGTGCCTGCGCCAGATCTGGCGTCTCGCCATTGTCGGACAGGCCGTCAAAGAAGCTGCCCATCAGGCTCGCGTCATATTGCGCGGCAAGATCGGGATAGATGCTGTCAAAGGCGGTTTTATAGTCGGGGCCAAAGTTGCCCGGCGCGGTCATGCCGACCAGCAGCACCTCTACCTCGGCGTCTTGGGCGGCCTTCATGATTCCATCCAGATTGGCGCGGCTGACCGCGGGGTCGATCCCGCGCAACAGGTCATTCCCGCCAAGGGTCACGATCATGCCATCGACCTCGGGCGTCATGGTCCAGGCGACCCGCGCCAACCCGCCAGCGGTCGTGTCACCAGACACGCCTGCGTTGATCACCGTCACATCCGCGCCATTCTGATCCAGCCAGTTTTGCAACTGTGGCACGAACCCGTCCTCGGCGGGCAGGCCGTAGCCCTGCGTCAGACTGTCGCCCAATGCTGCAATAACAAGCGGTTCCGCCAGTGCGGGGCCTGATAATACCAGAACAAGTGCCGTCGTAACCTTGCGCATCATGGTCGAACCTCCATATCCAACAGGGACCGTATTTCAAAAGGCAGCCCTATGACCGACCCGGTGTTCCAGCTTCAAGATGCATCCCTGAAACTGAATGGCAACGCCGGAAAGGTCGACATCCTACATGGGATCACCCTGGACGTCGCACAAGGAGAGACGGTCGCCTTTACCGGCCCGTCGGGGTCGGGCAAGTCGTCGTTGCTGATGGTCATGGGCGGGCTGGAGCGTGCGACCGGCGGATCGGTACGCGCCTTGGGCGAAGACCTGAGCACCCTGTCCGAAGATGGGCTGGCCAAATTCCGCCGCGGGCGGATGGGCATCGTGTTCCAGTCCTTCCACCTCATTCCCACTATGACCGCGCTGGAAAACGTCGCCACCCCGCTGGAACTGAACGGCGTCGCGGACGCCTTTGACCGGGCCGAGGCGGAATTGCACGCGGTGGGTCTGGGGCACCGGCTCAACCACTATCCCGCGCAGATGTCGGGCGGCGAACAGCAGCGGGTCGCATTGGCCCGCGCCTCTGCCCCGCGTCCGGCGATCCTTTTGGCGGATGAGCCGACAGGGAACCTCGACAGTACCAATGGTGCCGCGATCATGGATCTGTTGTTCGATCTGCGCGAAAAACATGGCGCGACTTTGGTGTTGGTGACCCACGCCGATGAATTGGCCGCGCGCTGTGATCGGGTCGTCACCCTGACCGACGGGCGGATCGTCAGCGGGACGGGCGCATGAGCCTGCGTCTGGCCGGCCGCTTTGCCCGCCGCGAGATGCGCGGGGGGCTGCGGGGTTTCCGTCTGTTTCTGGCCTGCCTCGCCCTTGGCGTCGCGGCAATCGCTGCCGTCGGCTCTGTCCGCTCGGCGATCGAGGGCGGCTTGCAGCGCGAAGGGGCGGCCCTGCTTGGCGGCGCGGCCGAGATTGATTTCACCTATCGTTTCGCCACCGATGACGAACGCGACTGGATCGAAAGCCACGCCAGCGCCGTCTCCGAGGTTGTCGAGTTCCGGTCCATGGCTGTCGCGGGTGACGGGGCCGCCGCTGACCGTGCGCTGACGCAGGTGAAAGCGGTCGATGATCTTTATCCGCTGGTGGGAGAGATGGTGCTGGAACCGGCGATGCCGCTGGAGCAGGCGCTTGGGCTGGAAAACGGCCTGTCCGGCGCGGTGATGGAGCGCGCCTTGTCCGACCGTCTGGGCCTGTCCCCCGGCGACACCTTCAAGCTTGGCGTTAAAGAATTCCGCCTCTCCGCCCTGATCGTGCGCGAACCCGACAGCGCCGCCAGCGGCTTTGCGCTTGGGCCGCGTACCCTGCTCCGGACCGAGGCGCTTGAGGGGGCCGGCCTGCTGGCGGAAGGGACGCTATTCAACTCCAAATACCGGATGCTGCTGCCTGCCGATACCGACCTTGATCAACTGCGCTCTGCCGCCCGTACGCGGTTCGAAAACAGCGGGATGCGCTGGACCGATGCGCGCAACGGGGCACCGGGGGTGTCGCGCTTTGTCGAACGGTTGACGGCGTTTCTGATCCTTGTGGGCCTGTCCGGTCTGGCTGTGGGCGGTGTGGGCGTATCGGCTGCGGTGCGATCTTACCTCACCGGCAAGACCGAAGTCATCGCCGTGCTTCGCGCGCTAGGGGCAGACCGCGCGACGATCTTCCAGACATATTTCATGCAGATCGGTGCCCTATCGCTTCTGGGGGTCGCCATCGGCGTGGTGCTTGGGGCGGTGGCCCCGCTGATCTTTGCGCCGCTGATCTCTGCGCGGCTGCCGATCCCTGCGGCCTTTGCCATCTATCCGGCACCACTGGCCGAGGCAGCGATTTACGGGTTGCTGACCGCCTTTGCCTTCACGCTGTGGCCGCTGGCCCGCAGCGAGAACATCCGCGCAGCGACCCTGTTTCGCGATGCATGGGACGGGGCCGCGCGTTTTCCGGCACCGCGCTATGTGGCGATTATCGTGATGACTGTGGCGCTGCTGGTCGCGCTGGCGGGGTGGTTCAATGGCAGTTGGTGGCTGACGCTCTGGACTTTGGGCGGCATCGCAGGCGCGCTCGGGATCCTCACGCTGGCGGCACTGCTGGTGCGGTTCCTCGCACAACGCGCCGCGGTTCTGGCACGCGGGCGACCGCGGCTGCGTTGGGCTTTGGCCGCGATTGGCGGCAGCGGCGAAGGTGCCGGGGCCGTGGTGCTCTCGCTGGGGCTCGGCCTGTCGGTGCTGGCCGCCGTGGGGCAGATCGACGGCAACCTGCGGCAGGCGATCTCGGGCAACCTGCCCGATGTGGCCCCGTCGTATTTCTTTGTCGACATCCAGAAAGACCAGATCGACGGCTATACCAAACGGCTGACCGATGACCCTGCCGTGCGCCGCATCGACAGCGCGCCGATGCTGCGCGGCGTCGTGACCCAGATCAACGGCAGGCCCGCCAAAGAGGTCGCGGG
>NZ_DGMH01000020.1:6765-14732 GCF_002388305.1 Sulfitobacter sp. UBA4523 | reverse complement strand
TCGCGCATCGAAAGCGCCCCGATGCTGCGCGGCGTGATCACCCAGATCAACGGACGCCCCGCGCGTGAGGTCGCGGGCGATCACTGGGTGGTGCGCGGCGACCGCGGGCTGACCTATGCCGAGTCCCCCGATGACGACACGGTGATCACCGCGGGCGAATGGTGGGCACCTGACTATGACGGCCCGCCGCTCATTAGCTTTGCCGCCGAAGAGGCCGAGGAGATCGGGTTAGAGCTTGGCGATACGCTGACCATCAACGTGCTGGGGCGCGACATCACCGGCACCATCGCCAGCTTCCAGGAGGTCGACTTCTCGACCGCGGGGATCGGGTTTATCCTGACCATGAACCCCGCCGCCCTGACCGGCGCGCCGCATACCTATATCTCGACCGTCTACGCCGATGCAGAGGCCGAGGCACCGATCCTGCGCGATCTGGCCACCGCCTACCCCAACATCACCGCGATCCGCGTGCGCGATGCGATCGACCGCGTGGCGGCGGTGCTTAGCGGGTTGGCAGCGGCGACATCCTACGGCGCGGCGGCTACTCTTCTGACCGGCTTTCTGGTATTGATCGGGGCAGCCGCCGCCGGGGCGGATGCCCGCCGCTATGAAGCCGCCTTGCTGAAAACGCTGGGGGCCTCGCGGCGCAGCATCGCCGCCAGCTTTCTGATGCGTGCCGCTCTGCTGGGGCTCTTCGCCGGCGCCGTTGCCCTGCTGGCAGGTATCTTGGGCGGATGGGCCGTGAGCCGCTTTGTGATGGACACCAGCTTTGCCGTGGTTTGGCCTTCGGCGCTGTTGATCGTCACTGGGGGCGCGCTGGCGTCGATCCTTGCCTCGCTTGGCTTTGCGATCAAAGCCTTGAACGCCAGACCCGCGCAGGTGCTGCGCGCCCGCGAATAGATGGAACCGATAGACCGAAAGAGGGATACAACAATGACGCAGACCACCCAGACACTGCCCGCCCCCCTGCCACCCGTTCTGACGGCAGCCCAGCAAACGCATGTGGTGAACGTCCTGCGCCGTGCCGCACGGGCCGAGGTACTGCCGCGTTTCCGCAACCTCGCCCCGGCTGATATCGACACCAAATCCGGCCCCCATGATCTGGTCACCGCTGCCGATCTGGCGGCCGAGGCAATGATCACCCGCGCCCTCGCCACGGCCTATCCGGATGCGCTGATCATCGGCGAAGAGGCGGTATCGGCCGACCCCGCCCTGCAGGACAAGATCGCCGACGCCCCACTGGCCTTTATCCTTGATCCCATCGACGGCACATCGAATTTCGCCCACGGGCTGTCCACCTTCGGCATGATCCTTGCGGTCACGCGCTTTGGCAAACCGGCCTTCGGCGTCATCTATGACCCGGTCAATGACGACTGGGTGATCAGCGATGACACCAGCACCCCGCGCTTTGAACGCGCCCTTGGGCAGTCGCGCCCGCTGCGGGTCAGCATGGGCAAACAGATCGAGGACCTCAGCGGTTTCGTCCCGCTGGGGAACTTCAGCAAAGACCTGCGGGGCAAAGTCGCGGCCACCCTGCCCAGCTTTGCCAAGGTGAACTCGCTTCGTTGCTCGGCGCATGAATACCGTACTGTCGCCCAAGGGCACGCCGATTTCGTGCTCAGCGGGACGCTGCACCCTTGGGACCACGCAGCCGGCGCGTTGATCTGCGCCCAAGCCGGTGCCCATGTCGAGATGCTGTCGGGGGGCCCCTATGACGCGACGCTGCGCACAGGGCATATTCTGGTGGCACCGGACAAAACGACATGGAACCGCCTGCGCAAGGTCTTTGCCTTCCTCGCCGACGACTGAGCCCGCAATGCAAAACGGGCGCGAGGTTTCCCCCGCGCCCGTTCGATCGCATATATAGGGAACAGCTTACTCAGCCGCCTCTGCGTATTCCTCCATCGGGGGGCAGGTGCAGATCAGGTTACGGTCGCCATGCACGTTGTCGACACGGTTGACCGGAGGCCAGTATTTGTCGACGCGGAACGCACCGGGGGGGAAGCAGCCCTGCTCGCGCGTGTAGGGGCGATCCCACTCGCCGACCAGATCCTCGACCGTATGCGGCGCGTTCTTTAGCGCGTTGTTCTCGCGCGGCATATCGCCATCTTCAATCGCGCGGATCTCGTCACGGATCGCGAGCATCGCGTCGCAGAAACGGTCCAGCTCGGCCTTGGTTTCCGACTCCGTCGGTTCCACCATCAGCGTGCCCGCGACAGGGAAGCTCATCGTCGGCGCATGGAAGCCGGCGTCGATCAGACGTTTTGCAATGTCATCCACCGTCACGCCCGCGCTGTCCTCGAACGGGCGCACATCAAAGATACATTCATGGGCGACACGTCCCGTCGGCCCCTTGTACAGCACCTCGAACGCCCCTTCGAGCCGCTTGGCAATGTAGTTGGCGTTCAGGATCGCCACCCGCGTCGCCTGCGTCAGCCCGTCACCGCCCATCATCAAGCAATACGACCACGAGATCGGCAGCAACGATGGCGACCCGTAGGGTGCCGCCGAAACAGCGCCTTCACCGCCGTTCGGATGACCGGGCACATGGGGGATGAGATGTGATTTCACGCCAATCGGCCCCATGCCGGGGCCACCGCCCCCATGCGGGATGCAGAAAGTCTTGTGCAGGTTCAGGTGGCTGACATCACCGCCGACATCGCCCGGACGCGCCAGACCGACCATCGCGTTCATATTCGCCCCGTCGATATAGACCTGCCCACCGTGATCATGGGTGATCTTGGTCACCTCGGTCACGGTTTCCTCGAATACGCCGTGGGTCGAGGGATAGGTGATCATGCAACCGGCAAGGTTCTCGCTGTGCTTTTCCGCCTTGGCGCGGAAGTCGTCCAGGTCGATGTCACCATTGGCCGCCGTCTTGATCACAACCACCTTCCAGCCGACCATATTGGCGCTGGCGGGGTTGGTGCCATGGGCCGACATGGGGATCAGGCAGATGTTGCGATGCCCCTGCCCGTTGGCACGGTGATAAGACGCAATCGCCAGAAGGCCGGCATATTCCCCCTGCGCGCCAGAATTCGGCTGCATGGAAATCGCATCATACCCCGTGATGTCACAAAGCTTGGCCGACAGGTCGTCGATCATATGCTTATAGCCAAGCGCCTGATCCTGCGGCACAAACGGGTGGATCATCGAAAACTCGCGCCAGCTGACGGGCATCATCTCCGCAGCCGAGTTCAGCTTCATCGTGCAAGACCCCAGCGGGATCATCGCGCGGTCCAGCGCCAGATCACGGTCGGCCAGACGGCGCATATAGCGCATCATCTCGGTCTCGGCGCGGTTCATGTGGAAGATCGGATGGGTGAGATAGGCGCTTTCACGTAGCATATCATCGGGGAACCGATACTGCGCCTCGAATGTCTCGTCGCTGCGGCGGATGCCAAAGGCGCGCCAGACAGCTTCGATCGTCTCGGGCACCGTCCGTTCGTCCAGCGTGATGCCGACACGTGTTTCACCGACGCGGCGCAGGTTGATGCCTTCGTCCACTGCGGATTTCATGACCGCGGCCTGCAAGGGGCCGACATCAACCGTCACCGTGTCGAAGAAGGATTTGGGATCGACCTTAAAGCCGGCCTCCTCCAGCCCGTTCGCCAGGCGCACCGCCTTGCGATGGATGCGCTGCGCGATGGCCTTCAGCCCCTCGGGCCCGTGGAACACCGCATACATTGACGCCATCACAGCCAGCAAAGCCTGCGCCGTGCACACGTTAGAGGTCGCCTTTTCGCGGCGGATGTGCTGCTCGCGGGTCTGTAGGGACAGACGGTAGGCGCGGTTGCCATGCGCATCGATTGACACGCCCACAATCCGCCCCGGCATCGCGCGCTTATAGGCATCCTTGCACGCCATATAGGCCGCATGCGGACCGCCATAGCCTTCGGGCACGCCAAACCGCTGGGTGGATCCGACAGCGATATCGGCCCCCATGGCACCGGGCTCTTTCAACAGCGTCAGCGCCATAGGATCGGCCGAGACGACGCCCAAGGCACCGGCCTCATGCAGCGCGGCCATATGGTCGGTAAAGTCGCGCACATGGCCGTAGGTGCCAGGGTACTGGAACAGCGCCCCGAAGACGGCGCTCGCGTCCATCTTGTCAGGGTCGCCGATAATCACCTCGATATCCAGCGGGGCTGCGCGGGTCTGAATCACGGCGATGTTCTGGGGGTGGCAATCGCGGTCGACAAAGAACGCCTTGGCCTTTGATTTCGACAGGCGCAGCGCCATGGTCATCGCCTCGGCACAGGCCGTCGCCTCGTCCAGCAAGGACGCATTGGCGACCTCAAGCCCGGTCAGATCGCTGACCATGGTCTGGAAGTTCAGCAATGCCTCAAGACGCCCCTGGCTGATCTCGGGCTGGTAGGGGGTGTAGGCCGTGTACCATGCGGGGTTTTCAAAAATATTGCGCTGGATCGCAGGCGGCGTCACCGTGCCGTGATAGCCCTGCCCGATCAGCGAGGTGAGCACCTTATTCTTGCCCGCCACCACGCGCATGTATTCCAGCACTTCGCGCTCTGACATGGGCTTGCCGAAATCCAGCGGCTCTTTCTGGCGGATCTGCGCGGGCATCGTGTCATCGATCAACGCGGCAAGGCTCTGTGCGCCGACGGTTTTCAACATGTCCGACATCTCTGCCGGGGACGGCCCGATATGTCTGCGATTGGCAAAATCATACGGCAAATATTCGGTCGGTTTGAAAACCATGGCGCGGGGCCCCTCTTCCAAATGGTATAAAAATCCCCGCCGGAGGCTCCGACGGGGGCAGCGGGATTTACCCGATGAACTTCTGATAGGCGGCTTCGTCCATGAACTCGTCCATCTGGCTTGGATCGGACGCCTTCATCTTGAAGAACCACGCCTCGCCCTGCGGATCGTCATTCACCATCGCGGGGTTGTCGGACAGCGTGCTGTTGACCTCGATGATCTCTCCATCGATCGGTGCCAGAATGTCGGACGCGGCCTTGACGGATTCGATCACGACGACCTCGTCGTCCTTGCTGACGGTCGTGCCTTCGTCGGGCAGCTCGACAAACACCACGTCGCCCAGTTGTTCAGCGGCGTGAATGGTGATGCCAACGACGATCTCGTCGCCTTCAACCCGCAGCCATTCGTGCTCTTCGGTAAACTTCATTCTTTCATCCTTCGCTAGATTATCTTTTAAAATTCGCCGCAACAAAGGGCAGCTTGGCCACAGTCACCGGCAGACGCTTGCCACGGACTTCGCCCCACAGCATCGTATCAATACCCGCCTGCGCCTCACTGACATAGCCCATTGCAACAGGCCCGCCTACCGTCGGCCCGAAACTGCCCGAGGTGACCTCGCCCACTTGTGTGCCCCCTGTCGCGGCGTCGAACAGCGGTGTCCCGTCGCGCATCGGCGCACGGCCTTCGGGGGCCAGACCGACACGCTTGCGGCCGACACCATCGTCGAACGCCGCCTGAACGACATCGGCACCGGGGTAGCCGCCCGCGCGTTCACCACCGGCGCGGCGCGCTTTCTGGATCGCCCAGGTCAGGCTGGCCTCTACCGGATTGGTGCCCGCGTCGATGTCATTGCCATAAAGACACAAGCCCGCCTCAAGCCGCAGCGAATCCCGCGCGCCCAGACCGATGGGTTCCACGCCCTCAATCTCCAGCAACCGGCGGAGCAGTGTTTCGGCGTGGGCCTCCGGCACCGAAATCTCGAAGCCATCCTCGCCGGTATAGCCCGACCGCGAGGCCCAGACCTCTACCCCGTTAAGCGTCAATGTGCCGAAATCCATGAACCGCACTCCGTCCGCGGCGGCATCAAGCGATGCCACAGCCGCCCCCGCCGCAGGGCCCTGCACAGCCACCAGCGCGCGGTCGGTGATCGGGGTCACGGTGATCTCTGGCTCCAACGCCGCCTTCATGCGTGCGATATCGGCATCCTTGCAGGCGGCGTTGACCACGACGAACAGGTCATCCCCACGGCGCGCGAACATCAGGTCATCCTCGATCCCGCCGGCGTCATTGGTGAAGAACCCATAGCGCTGCCGCCCGTCTTCCAGCCCCAGCACATTCATCGGCACCAATGTCTCGAACGCCAACGCCACGGCGTCCCACGACGGGCCGGTCACCATCACCTGCCCCATGTGGCTGACATCAAAAACGCCCGCTGCGGCGCGGGTGTGCAGGTGCTCTTTCATCACGCCCATCGGATACTGCACAGGCATGGAATAGCCCGCAAAGGGCACCATCTTGCCCCCCAGTTCCAGATGAAGATCGTATAGCGGTGTCTGTTGCAAATCGCTCATGGTCACGCGGCCTTTCCCTATCCAGAAGGCCATCGACCATACTGGCACCCAGCAGACCGCAGGAATGCAGCCTGTCAAATGCCCCCTCTGTCCTTTCGCCTGAGATCGTTATCCCTTCGGCGGACGCTGTCGCGTCACTCTCCAGAGTTGTTAGGTCCCGTTGCGGTCCTTTGGCCTGAGAGTTTCCGGGGCGGTTGCTCCTTCGGCACCGGCTTGCGCCGGTTCTCCCGTAACGGTGTGGGCAAGTGCTATGCCGGAACGCAGCGCTGCGTCAAGCAAAGTTGATAGGGCGGCGCGAAAACTTTCATCCGGCGCCGCGATATTGGGCAGCACATCGGGTGCTGCGCGTGCAAGATGTGGACATCATCGCGCAGCGGCGCCAAAACACCCGCATGACACCATATTTCTTCGGCTATGGCAGCCTCGTAAACCGCAATACCCACGCCTATCCAGACGCCCGTCCGGCGCAGCTTCGCGGCTGGCACCGGCTTTGGGTGCGCATCGAAGGCGCCGCGCATGTGTTCCTGAGCGTGCTGCCCGAAGAGGGCACCGTGATCGACGGGTTGATCGCGGCAGTCCCCGGTGCCGATTGGGTGGCGCTGGATACGCGCGAAACCAATTATGATCGCATCGGGTCGAACGGGGCGGTGGTGCATGACATCATCCCGGCCCCCGATATGGCGCATTATTCCGTCCCCACAGACACCCATGTGACATCGGGCGACCATACCATCCTGCTCAGCTATCTTGATGTGGTGGTGCAGGGGTTCCTGCGCGAATATGGCATCGACGGGGTGCAGCGTTTCTTTGACACGACGCGGGGCTGGGATACGCCGATCCTGAACGACCGCGCCGCGCCGAAATACCCGCGCGCGCAAGAGCTTACCGCGCAGGAAACCGCGCTGGTCGACCAGCATCTGACCCGCCTATCGGCGCAGGTGCAGTAGCGACATCAACCGCCCGTCGCGGGCGAAAACCTCGGGCTTGGCGCGTTTGCGCTGCCCGCCTTGCGCGATCATCCGCCGCGCGAGCACCCAGGCCAGCGCCCCGAACAGCACCCCCGCCGCCGCCTGCCCGATCAGCACACCGGGGGCCCCGAACAACAGGCTGCCACCCCAGACCAGCGGGATCATCCCCAGCGTGTTGCGGCCCCAGTTGGTCACGGTCGAATAATAGGGGTGTCCCATATTGTTGAACGCCGCATTCGACACGAACAACACGCCGTTGAAGAAGAACGCCAGGGATAGCGGCCCGCAGAACAGATAGATCAACGTCAAGGTGATCCCCTGCGCATCAAACATCGCCGCCAGCGGCGCGCGGAACGCAAACAGCGCGGCCGAGATGACGACGATCACCAAAGCGGCAAAGCTGACCCCCGCGGCATAGGTCCGCTTGACCCGCCCCAGATCGCCCGCGCCAAAGTTTTGCCCGATGATCGGCCCCACCGCCCCCGACAGGGCAAAGATTACGGCAAAGGCAACGGGCATCATGCGGCTGACAATCGCCATGCCTGCGACAGCATCCTCGCCATAGGCGGCCATTGCACGGGTGACATAGGCCTGCCCCACCGGCGTGGCGACCTGCGTTAGAATGGCGGGCACCGCGATGGACAACACGGGCATCAGATCGCGCCATAGCCCCGCGGGGCGCGGCATCGCGATCCCGCCATAGTGGCGT
>NZ_DGMH01000020.1:0-6607 GCF_002388305.1 Sulfitobacter sp. UBA4523 | reverse complement strand
TCCCGCCATAGTGGCGCATAATCGGCATCAGGGCGGTATAGGCAATCACCACCCGCGCCACGAAAGACGCCCAAGCCGCGCCGGTCAGGCCCAGATCAAAGGTAAAGATCAGGATCGGATCGAGGATGGCATTCACGATGCCCCCCGCGATGGTCGCCATCATCGCCCGCCGCGCATCGCCATGGGCCCGCAGGATCGCGCTGCCCATCATACCGACCATTAGAAATGGCACCGACGGCACGACGATCTGCAGGAAATCCACCGCCAGCGCCGCCGTCTCACCGCCAGCGCCGACCCAGCCGACCAGCACATCCAGCGACAGGAACACACAAAGCGCAAAGATCACGCCAAAGACCGCGCCATAGCACAGCGCATGGGTCGTCCTCTCTGTCGCGAGCTGCGCGTTGTCCTGCCCCAAGGCCCGCGCGACCAAGGCCCCCGCCGCGATGCCCAATCCGATCCCGAAGGAGGTGGTGAAAAACAAGATCGCACCGGCATAGCCGATGGCCGCCGCCAGCTCTGCCTTGCCCAACATAGAGATGAAAATCATGTCGACGAAATCGACAAGAAACACCGCCACCAGCCCGACAGAGGCCAGCAAAGACATATTGGCGACATGCCCGAACAGATTGCCCGACAAAAATTTGGCGCGCCCATCAACCATGATGGACGCGCCCTATGTCAGCCGACAGCGGCTTCATTTTGCCAGATAAACTCTCGCCGAAGGCTCCCGAACTTGCGCCCGTGAACCCGGCCCGTTTCACCCGCGTGCCTTCACGACTTGCAGCAATGGCAGCACCGCGCCCATGTCGGGGCCGTGGGGTTTGCCAGTCAGCGCCAGACGCAGCGGCATGAACAGCCCCTTGCCCTTGCGGCCGGTCTGCTCTTTCACGGCGGCCGTCCATGTGCCCCAGGTGCTTTCGTCAAAGTCGCCCTCGGGCAGAAGCGCCAAGGCTTCGGCGACGAACTCTTTATCCTCGTCCGCGATCACAGGCTCTGCGCCTTCGCTGAACATCTGCCACCAACCTTTTAGATCGTGCAGCGTGGTGATGTTTTCGCGAGTGACCTGCCAGAACAGCGCGGCCTTGTCCTCGGGCACACCGAGGGCTGCGATGTCGCTTGCGACGGCCTCAAGTGGGAGGGTCTGCAGATAACGGCCGGTCATGGGGAACAGGTCCTCGACGTCGAATTTGGTCGGCGCCGAGCCGAAGCGTTCGATGTCGAAACCGTCGATCAGGCTCTCCATATCGGTGCGCAGTTCAATCGGGTCCGAAGAGCCCAGGCGTGCCATTGTCGACAGCAGCGCAAAAGGATGCACACCGCGCTCACGCAGGTCGCGCAGCGCCAGCACGCCCAGACGTTTCGACAGCGCCTCGCCCTGCGGACCGGTGAGCAGCGAATGGTGCGCAAAGGTCGGCACGGTGCCGCCAAGCGCTTGCATGATCTGGATTTGTGTCGCCGTGTTGGTCACATGGTCGGACCCGCGCACGACATTGGTCACACCCATTTCCGTGTCATCGACCACGGACGCCAGAGTATACAAGATCTGCCCGTCGCCGCGGATCAACACAGGGTCGGACACCGACGCCGCATCGATCGAGATATCGCCCAGGATACCGTCTTTCCACTCAATCCGTTCCTGATCCAGCTTGAAACGCCACACGCCGGGGCCGCGTTCGTCGCGCAGCTTGGCTTTTTCCGCATCCGACAGGTTCAACGCGGCGCGGTCATAGACCGGCGGCTTGCCCATGTTCAGCTGTTTCTTGCGCTTGAGGTCCAGCTCGGTCGGGGTTTCCCAGGCTTCATAGAAACGTCCGATCTTGCGCAGCTCGTCCGCGGCGGCGTGGTATTTGTCCAACCGCTCGGACTGACGCTCAACGCGGTCCCAATGCAGGCCGAGCCATGTCAGGTCTTCTTTCAGACCGTCGACGTATTCTTCCTTGCTGCGCACCGGATCGGTGTCGTCGATCCGCAGGATGAACTCTCCGCCGTTCTTGCGGGCGATCAGATAGTTCATCAGCGCCGTGCGCAGGTTGCCTACGTGGATATAGCCGGTCGGGGACGGGGCGAAGCGGGTGATGGTCATTGGGTTCTCCTGATTGGCCGCTGGCTTGTCACAGCGCGGCACCATTGTCTAGATAACGTACAGCGTCGCCCGCGCGGTCAACTGGGGTCGCGCCAGCGGTTCACGATGGGATAGCGGCGGTCCAACCAGAACGCGCCCTTGGTCAAACGCGGACCGGGGGCGGACTGGAACCGTTTGTACTCACTGATATAGAGCAGGTGTTCGACCTTTTTGGCAACCTCGCGGTCAAAGCCCGCTGCCACGCAATCGGCGATGGACCCGTCGTCATCCACAAGGATCGTCAGCATCGCGTCCAGATCGGGATAGTCGGGCAGGCTGTCGCTGTCTTTCTGATCCTCGCGCAGCTCGGCCGAGGGCGGCTTGTCGATGATGCGCGGCGCGATCACTTCTCCCTCTGGGCCCTTCATCCAGTCGCGGTGGTTCTCGTTGCGCCAGCGGCAGCTGTCGAAGACACGGGTTTTATACATATCCTTGATGGGGTTATAGCCCCCCGCCATGTCGCCATAGATCGTGGCATAGCCCACCGCCACCTCTGACTTGTTGCCTGTGGTCAACAGCATCTCGCCGAACTTGTTGCTGACCGCCATCAACAGCAAACCGCGCAGGCGCGACTGGATGTTTTCCTCGGTCAGGTCTGGTTTGGTGCCGTCAAACAGCGGGGCCAGCGTGTCGGTGATCGCGGCACGGCCCTGCGCGATCGGCACATAGTCGTACCGGCAGCCAAGCGCCTTGGCGACGGATTCAGCATCGTCCAGCGAGGCTTGGGAGGTATATTCGGAGGGCAGCATCACGCAGCGCACATTGTCAGCGCCAAGCGCATCCACAGCGATCGTCGCGACAATCGCCGAATCGATCCCGCCCGACAGACCCAGCAACACTTTCTTGAACCCGGTCTTGCCCATGTAGTCGCGCAAGCCCTGCACCATGACGCGGTAATCCTGCTCAAGGTCCGACGGCATATGCGCCTTCTCACCCTCGACCACGCGCCAGCCTTCGGGGGTCTGTTCAAGATCGACATGCGCGATCTGCGCGTCAAAGGCGGGCATCTGGAACGCCAGCTTGCCGCCGGGGTTCAGCGCAAAGCTCGCCCCGTCAAAGACCTGATCATCCTGACCGCCCACCATATTGAGGTAGATCAGCGGCAGTTCAGTTTCGACCACGCGGGCGACCATATGGTTCAACCGCGTCTCGAATTTGCCGCGATAATAGGGCGATCCGTTGGGCACCAACAGAAACTCCGCCCCGGTTTCGGCCAGCGTTTCGGCCACATCGGGGTGCCATGCGTCTTCGCAGATCGGGCTGCCGATGCGGGTATCGCCAACGGCGTACGGCCCACCCAAAGGCGCGCTGTCGAAAATGCGCACCTCGTCGAACACGGTCTCGTTCGGCAGGTTGTGCTTGAAGACACGGCTGGCGATCTTGCCGTTTCTGAAGATCAGATAGGCGTTATAGAGCTTGGCCCCTTCGACCCAGGGCGCACCGATGGCCAGCGCGGGCCCGTCGGCACAATCAGCCGCCAGCGCTTCGAGGTGGGTCATCACATCCAGCTGGAACGCCTGCTTCATCACCAGATCTTGCGCGTTATACCCGGCCAGGAACATCTCTGGCAAAGCAACCAGATCGGCGCCTGCCTCTTTGCCCTGCGCCCAGGCCTCCCGCGCGAGGTCTGCGTTTCCGGCCAGATCCCCGACGGTGGGGTTCAACTGGCCAAGCGTGATGCGAAAACGCGATGTCATAGGGCGGTCCTTCGATAATCTACGCAAGTGATGTAGCAGATCACGCGCCAAGTGAAAGGCCAAGGCGCACCGCCGGGCAAAAGACGATTGCCCCCTTGCAGGCCATTGAATAGGCTAAGCGTTAACAAACTCGCCCGCCGCTCTTGGCCGCACTCTCTTTTGAAAGTTGCTGTATGACGAAATTGACCCTGACCCCGCTGATCCTTTGCCTTGGGCTGCTGCCCTTCCCCGCGCTTGCGCAGGACGGAGAGGTTCAAAGCAAGCAATACGACGATGGCGGCGTCTATGAGGGGACGTTCAAGGACGGCGTACAGCACGGGACCGGCACCTATACGCTGCCCAACGGCTATGAATACGAAGGTGCCTGGGTAGACGGAGAGATCAAGGGCAAAGGCGTCGCGCGTTTCCCCAACGGGTCCGTCTACGAGGGCAACTTTGAAAAGGGCAAACCAGACGGTTTTGGCAAGATCACCTTTGCCGATGGCGGCACCTATGAGGGCGAATGGGAGGCCGGTGCGATCACCGGTCAGGGCATCGCGCTTTATGCCAACGGGGTGCGCTACGAAGGGTCGTTCCGCAATGCCAACCACCACGGCAAGGGCGTCATGCAATCCCCCGGCGGGTATGAATATCAGGGCGACTGGGTCGATGGCGTCAAGCAGGGCGTGGGCAAGATCACCTATCCCGATGGCGCGCTCTATGACGGTGACATCGCCGATGGCGAACGCAATGGCACGGGCACGCTGACCATGCCCGACGGGCTGACCTATACCGGCCAGTGGAAAGACGGGCAGATCGACGGCACCGGCACGCTGACCCAACCCAATGGCGATGTCTACGAAGGCGATCTGGTCGCCGGTCAGCGCCAGGGCACGGGCAAGGTGACCTATGCCAATGGCGACACTTACGAGGGCGGCTTCGAGGACGACCGCCGCGAGGGTCAGGGCACGTTCACCGGCACAGATGGCTATGTCTACACCGGATCATGGGTTGCAGGGCAGATCGAAGGCATGGGCAAGGTGACCTACCCCGACGGCTCTGTCTACGAAGGCAGTTTCCGCGATGATCTGGCCGATGGGGAGGGCAAGATCACCTATCCCGACGGATCAACCTACGAAGGATCATGGGTCGCGGGCGTGATCGAAGGCGAAGGCCGCGCGACCTATCCCAACGGCATCGTCTACGAGGGCGGGTTCAAGAACGCGCGCAATGACGGTCAGGGCGTGATGACCTATGCCGACGGCTATAAGTATGACGGCAGCTGGAAAGACGGCCAACGCAACGGCATGGGCACCGCGACCTATCCCGATGGCACCGTCTATACCGGCGGCTTTGTCGACGGGCTGCGCGACGGCACCGGCAAGATCACCATGCCCGATGGTTTCACCTATGACGGCCAGTGGTCCGGCGGAGAGATCGAAGGCACCGGCACCGCCACCTACCCCAACGGCGACATCTACGAAGGCGCGTTCGAGGGCGGCAAACGTCAGGGTCAGGGCACCATGCGCTATAAAACGGGCGAGGAAGTCTCGGGCCAGTGGGTCAACGGCGCGCTGCAAGAAGCCGGCACAGCGCCTGCCGAAGATGCTGGTGCGGCGCCCACGCCCGACGCCACGGATGAGGCACCGACAGAGGCCGAAACTCCGTCAGAGACACCTGCCGACAGTACGGATGCGGCCGAAAGCAACGACGGCTAGATAACCTCGCCCGCGTCCAGACGGGCGAGCAAGGCATCGCCTTCGGCCAGAACCGTTTTGCGTTTGTCGGCGTCCATCCGGTCCCAGGTGCGGTACATATTGCCCATGCGCGGATTGTTCGAGAACCGGTCACGATGGCGGTCCAGAAAGTGCCAGTAAAGCAGGTTGAACGGGCAAGCGGTATCACCCGTCTTTGCGCTGACTGAATAGTGGCAGCTTTTGCAGTGATCCGACATACGGTTGATATAGGCCCCGGACGAGACATAGGGCTTGGACGCGATGACGCCGCCGTCGGCGAATTGGCTCATTCCGATGGTATTGGGGGCCTCTACCCATTCAAAGGCGTCGGCATAGACCGCCAGATACCACTCATGCACCTGCGCCGGATCAATCCCCGCCAATAGGGCAAAGTTGCCCGTCACCATCAGCCGTTGGATATGATGCGCATAGGCTTGGGTCCTGGTCTGCCCCACGGCCTTGGCCACACAGTTCATCCGCGTTTCGCCACCCCAGTAGAACCACGGCAGGTCGCGGTCATGCCCCAGAATATTGCGGGCGGTATAGTCCGGCCCTTCAAGGAAATAGATGCCCCGCACATATTCGCGCCAGCCGATGATCTGCCGGATGAACCCTTCGGCGGCATTGATCGGGGCGTGTCCTGCGGCATAGGCGTCGGCGGCGGCCTCGCAAATCTCGGTCACGTTCAGCAACCCAATGTTGAGGTAGGGCGACAGGATCGCGTGATACAGGAATTCATTCTCGTTCAGCATCGCGTCTTGATAGTCCCCAAACCGCGGCAGGGCATTCGTGATGAAATGGTCCAGCGCTTGCAGCGCCTCGGCGCGGGTGGTGGCGAACCAGAACAGCTCTAGCGTGCCGAAGTTATCGCCGAAACGCGCTTGAACCAGTTCCAGCACCTCGCGGGTGGTGGCATCGGGGTCGAACCGCAGGGGGCCATCTACGGTGACATCCTCGGGCGCGGCTTTGCGGTTGTCGTGGTCAAAGTTCCACTTGCCGCCCGCGGGTTGGTCCCCTTCCATCAGCAGGCCGGTCTTGCGGCGCATTTCGCGGTAGAAATACTCCATCCG
>NZ_DGMH01000054.1:103763-109296 GCF_002388305.1 Sulfitobacter sp. UBA4523 | reverse complement strand
GGCCTACGCCGGATGCTTACGATCAAACGCGGGAGAAGATCGAATATCTGAAACTCTGGGGGGCACCGCTCGGGGTTACATGTGTCAACTTGATGGTTGATCGGAAGGTGAAACTCTGCCCCAACTGCGCTGACATTTCCGCCGCCGAATATCGCTGAACTGGCAACCCGCTGCATCGGCGAGGTCCATCCTCGGCAAAGGTGGCCATGACGATCTTGCTTCCAGGTCGTGTCGCGGCGCGAAGTCTACGCATGTAAGCGGCGCGTTCAGCCGTTTCGGTGAGGAAGTGAAACACCGCCCGATCATGCCAGACATCCCATGTTCTATGGGGCTTCCACTGCGTAACGTCCGCCGTGACAAACGTGGGCTGATATTCAACCATCCGCTCACGAACCGCCGAGAGCGCCTCATTCGAGATGTCGAGCAATGTCAGGTCACGGCATCCAGCCGCAACCAAAGCATCGGCGAGACGTGACCTGCCCGCACCCACGTCGATCACACTCAGATCCTTTGCAACCTGACCGTCCAGGATCAGATCCAGACTGGGCTGCGCATCCTCCTGGTGCCATGAGACCTGCTGATCGGTCTTCTCACTATAGGCGGTGTTCCAGTGGTCTTGCAGATCGCCATGCATTTCACACCACCAGCTTGATCGCATAAGCGACAATCCCAAGAGTGACGACGCTTGCGAGCCAAAGGACAATAAACCAGGCCCACTTCGAAGGCAGTGACTGTTTCATCAGTGATACCCCTTTGACGGATCCATTTTGCCGCGGAAGACCCAGTAGGCATATGCGGTGTAGGCGAGAATGATCGGGATCAGGATCGCCGCGCCTACCAGCGCGAAGGCCAGGCTTTTTTCCGGTGCTGCCACCTGCCAGATGGTTAGGTTAGGCGGTACCATCATCGGATAAAAGCTGATCCCGATCCCGACAAAGCTGACCATGAAGAACCCAAGCGCGGACAGGAAGGGCCGCAAATCCTTGCCGTCATTGAGCCCGGTGAAGAACGACCAGGCGAGCCCCAGCATAAGGATCGGCACGATCATCGACCAAAGGCTTCCGGGCAGGTTGAACCAGCGGTGGAAGTAGACCGGTTCAAGGAAGGGCGTGATGATGCTCACCAAGGCGATCAGGGCCAGCGTACCAGCGCCAAGATACCATGCGTAGCCGCGCATCTGGAGCTGAATATCGCCTTCGGTCTTCAACACCAGCCAAGTCGCGCCGAGAAGCGCATAGCCGACGACGACGGCAAATCCGGCTAGGATGGAGAACGGAGTCAGCCAGTCGAACCAACCACCAGAATAGGCGCGGTCCGTCACCTCGATCCCTTGCACCAGCGCACCAAGGGCGATGCCCTGGCAGAAGGCCGCGAGGGTGGAGCCACCAAAGAAAGCCCAATCCCACACGCGCTTCCAGCGTTTTGTCCGCCAGCGGTATTCAAAGGACACACCGCGAAAGATCAGTGCTAGCAACATCAAAGTGATCGGCATGTAAAGCGCAGGCATGATTATGGCATAGGCCAGCGGGAAGACGGCAAAGAGCCCGCCGCCTCCGAGCACCAGCCAGGTCTCGTTCCCGTCCCAGACCGGCGCGACCGAATTCATCATCAAGTCGCGGTCCCCTTCCGACCGGGCGAAGGGGAAGAGGATCCCGAGGCCGAGGTCAAACCCGTCGAGGATGACATAGACCAGCACTGCAAAGGCAATCAGACCGGCCCAGATGAAGGCGAGCAATTCAAACTCAAGCGACATGGTTCATTCTCCTGGCATGGCGTCTGGGTGGGTCTGCGTGACCGGCGTGAGTCCGGCACTTCGGATGGGTCCGTCCCGCAGGCCGAGCTTCGGTGTTGCCGGGCGCTTGTTCATCATCCGCAGGACATAGAAGGTGCCGGCGCCGAAGACGAAAAAGTAGACCACGACGAAGGCCATGAGCGAGGTCGCCACCGCGGGGGCTTGGACCGGCGCCAAGCTGTCGGCCGTACGCAAAAGACCATAGACCGTGTAAGGCTGGCGTCCGACCTCGGTGGTGATCCACCCGGCCAGCACGGCGATGAACCCCGCAGGCCCCATCACCACCGCCGCGCGGTGCAGCCAAGTCCAATCATAGAGCTTGCTCTTCCAGCGCGCCCAGGCCCCCCAGAGCCCTAGTCCCAGCATCGCAAAACCGATGCCGACCATGACGCGGAAGCTGAAGAAGACGATGGTCAGCGGCGGCCATTCCGATTTCGGAAATTCGTTCAGCCCTTTGATCTGGCCATTCAAACTGTGGGTGAGAATGAGTGAACCGAGATAAGGAACCTCAATGGCGTAATCCAGCTGGCCGGTCTCCGCATTGGGAACACCGAACAGCGCCAGCGGCTGGTTATCACCATGACTGTCGAAATGCCCCTCCATCGCCGCGACCTTTACGGGCTGATGCTCCAGCGTGTTGATCCCGTGCATGTCGCCCGCGAAAATCTGGATCGGGGTGACAAGCACCGCCATCCACATCGCCATCGAAAAGGCGCGGCGCGACTCCTTGTCCGTTTTGTCGCGCAAGAGATGCAGCGCGCTGACGGCGGCGACCACGAAGGCAACGGTGAGGTAGGCGGCCAGCACCATATGCACAAGGCGGTACGGGAAGGAAGGGCTGAAGATGATCGCCAACCAGTCCTCGGGCACAAACTGCCCGTTCGCCGCTATCGAATACCCCTGTGGTGTCTGCATCCAGCTATTCACCGCAAGGATCCACGTGGCGGACATCAATGTACCAATGGCCACCATGGCCGTGGCAAACATGTGCAAACGCTCGCCGACTTTTTCGCGGCCAAAGAGCATGATGCCCAAGAACCCAGCCTCAAGGAAGAACGCGGACATGACCTCATAGGCCATGAGCGGTCCGACAACCGGTCCGGCCTTGTCCGAAAACACCGACCAGTTGGTGCCGAACTGGTAGGACATCACGATCCCCGAGACGACCCCCATGCCGAAGGCCACGGCAAAGATCTTCTTCCAGTAGTTGAAGAGGTTTAGATAGGTCTCGTCCTGCGTCTTGATCCATAGCCCGTTCAGCACCGCCAGATAGCTGGCGAGGCCGATAGAAAAGGCAGGAAAAATGATGTGAAATGACACCGTGAATGCGAATTGCACGCGGGCGAGCGTTTCTGCACTGAAACCGTCAAGCATTCTTAGACCTCTGAGTATATGGTGAGGCGAGCAAGTAGCCCACCCGACAAATGTTATGCTTTGGGACCAAAGTCTTCGCCCGTAATCACCCCGTCCGCGTTGCGGTCGATGGAAGTCAGCCACGCGCCAACCTGCCCCAGGAATTCTTCGCGGGTCACAAGACCGTCGCCGTCAACATCATTGAAAGCCATTTGCATGCCTGCCTGAACCTTGTTCATTTTGCCACCGGCATGTTCGGGTTGGCCTTCCATGTCGTTTTTGCGGGCTTCGTCGAAATACCCATATTCCTCGGCATTGAGTTTACCATCTTCGTCACTGTCGAACGTGAAAAAGACGTCGCCACGCTTTTCCGCCAGCTCTGCGGCTGTGACCTGGCCGTCACCATTCAGATCCCAGTTTTCGATAAAGTGCGCGCCGGGTTTGTTCTCGCCACCGGCAAGTGCGGCGACGGGGGTGACAGCAAGGCATAGTGCCAGAAGGGTTTTCATCGCGTTTTCCTTTTCTCAGGGTTCAGATCTTGATGTGTTCAGAGGCGAACTTAGCTGCCGGCAGTCCCCAGTTCGGAATGCGACCGTGATTGCGGAAGAACATTTCCTTGTAGAGCACTTTCTGCGCGTAGGGCATGCGGCCCATTTCGAGGATCTGGGTGGTGCCGCCGAAGTTGAACCAGGAATTGGAGTGGATGTAGAACGCCTTGCCGCCGCCCATGTCGCCAATGCAGATGACCTCTGGCTGCCACGGCTCGTCGGCCTTGTCGGCAGACATCTTGCCCACCTCTTTGGCGATCTGTTTGCCCACGATCTCGCACTCCTGGTGGCCGATAGCGCCCAGTTTGGGCACCGTGATAGCCGCCGCATCGCCGCAGGCGAAGATTTCCGGGTGATCGGGGTTGCGCATCTTCATGTCGGTGATGATGAACCCGACTTCGTCCGATATCGGCAGCCCTTTCAGGAAGTCATGCGGTTTCCAGTTCGGGAAGACGATGCTGATCTCGGCATCCAGTTTTCGCCCGTCGCGGAATTCGATGCCCTCCTCGGTCAGGCGCGTGATGCCCTCGGTCTTGTTCATGTAGCCGAAGCCCATGGACGACGCGGCCTCCAGCAGCTGTTTGACGACCTCTTCGCCAGCGTCTTCTGCGATCAGTTCGGCGGGGGTGAAGATGGTGATGTTCTTGGCGCCCCCCTTGCCATGTTCTTCAAGCCAGTGGGCCAGCGATAGTGACACTTCGACCGGAGGGCCCTCGCAAGCGGCCAGCGCCGTGGGAAGCCAGTCGGGCTTGCCTTTGGTGCCCTGCTCGAACCGGTCCGAGCCGACGGCAATAGGCCCGCCCTTGTAATCGTTCTTGAGATATTCGATCAGCCGGTTGGCGTGATAGGAATCTGACACGGTATGACCATGTTCGGCAAACCCTTCGATATCGTCATAGGCAAGGATCGATCCGAGCGCGATGACAAGATAATCGTAGGCGATACGGTATTCCGGTGCGCCGAGACGTTCGTTGGGACGGACCCGCACCTGCCTGGCGTCGATTTCGAGACCCAGCACCTCGGCCTGACGGAACCTGATGTCATCGCGCGCAAGGGTGTCGACCAGACCCATGTGCATGGTTACGGCCGGATCGCGGCCCTCAAAGACCTCCAGCGGGATATTCGGGATGTAGTCGAGATAGGCCTTGCGGTCGATCACGGTGATATCCACCGCGTCGCCGGCATAGTCGCGGATTTTCTGCGCGGCACCCAGTCCTGCGAAATTGCCGCCAAGAACGAGAACGCTAGGTTTGGTCATGGCTCGATCTCCTGTTTTGCACCGTTCTTCGGATCAGGTCACCGTGAACTGACCCATCATGCCGCCATCCTCGTGTTCGAGGATGTGACAGTGGAACATGTAGGGTGTCTCGCGTGTCGCGCCATGATCGAACCTGACGATTACCTCGGCGCGGCCATCTACCAGCAGAACATCCTTCGCCCCCATCTGGTCGAACGGCACGGTCTTGCCGTTTTCGCTGAGTACGGTGAAGGATGTGCCGTGCACGTGGAAAGGATGCGCCATCATGTCTGAGGTCACCTCCCACAGTTCGACCTCGCCGCGCGGTACGTCGAAATCAATCCGGCCCATGTCGTAGGCACGACCATTGATCGCAAGTGGATTGCCGCTGCCGCGCATAGCCATCGGACCCATTTGAAGCGCGACTTGCCTGCGGCGCACCGGATCGCCCGTGATCGGTGTCGGGCCGCCCGCAAGGGATTGCGCAAGCGCCTGTCCGGCAGGAGCCGCCTTGTCCGGCGTCAGGTCAAGCACCCCAAAGGCGCCGTCGGCGGTTATGGCTTCCGGTGCTGCGCTGTCGCCACCGCCCATCATGCCACCCAT
>NZ_DGMH01000054.1:102745-103602 GCF_002388305.1 Sulfitobacter sp. UBA4523 | reverse complement strand
CCATCATGCCGCCCATACCGCCCCGCATCATGCCGCCCATGGCCGCATTGGTGTCGGGTAACGAGACAAGGCGCACGGCGGCACCGTCCGACAGGTCGACGACAATTTCCGCCCGCTCTGCCGGGGCCAGAACCAATGCATCGCGCGCGAGGGGCGCTGGCAACAAGCCACCATCCGAAGCGATCTGATGAAAGCCTCGACCATCGTTAAATTTCAGAGTGTAGACGCGGGCGTTGGACGCGTTAAGAAGCCGCAGACGGACAAGGCCCCGCGCCACACTAGCGTTGGGCTGAACCGCGCCGTTTACCAAGATCGTGCCGCCATGAAGCCCGTGCATCATGGTCGGCATGTCCAGCCCATAGGCCAGAACACCGTCTCGGTCGAAGAGCCGGTCCTGAATGATGACCGGGATGTCGTCTATCCCCCAGGTCGACGGCAAACCGGGGTTAGAGGCGTCGGGATCGTCGATTAGCAGCATGCCCGACAGGCCACGATAGACCTGCGGACCGGTCTCCCCATGAATGTGGGAATGATACCACAGCGTCGCCGCCGGCTGGTCGATTTCCAGTTCTGGCGCCCATGTCTTGCCAGGGGCAAGCGCCAATTGCGGCCCGCCATCGACCGCGCCGGGCACATGTGCCCCGTGCCAGTGGGCTGTTACGGCGAAGTCCAGGCGGTTCTTCAGGACCGGGCGTGCAATCTCGCCCCGGCGCATTCTCAACACGGGACCAAGATACGGTTGGCTGTAGCCTAGTGTCTGTGCCTTCCCGCCCATGCCGAAATCGACCGTTCCCGCGATCGCCTCCAGCGGGGCGTCAGCGCGGCCCGAGGCATCAAGGATCGGCGGGATCGGCAGG
>NZ_DGMH01000054.1:92115-102617 GCF_002388305.1 Sulfitobacter sp. UBA4523 | reverse complement strand
CAGGGGTTGGCCCGCAACCGATCTGGCCGCAGCGCGCGTACCGACAAGGCTCGGTGTTGCAAGTGCAGCTGCGGATACAGTCAGAAATCGGCGGCGGTCCATGTCATATACTCCGTCTGGTTGGTTGGGATTGCGTCAGGTGTTCAGCTTCACCTTACGCAAATAAGGGCGGATTTCATCCCATCCTTGCGGAAAAAGATCCTTGGCCTGTTCGTTCGCGATTGATGGCGGAATGATAGCATCGCCACCCGGGCGCCAGTCGGCCGGCAGGGCGACCTTGCTTTGATCGGCTGTTTGAAGCGCGTCGATAGCACGCAGGATCTCGTCGAAGTTACGCCCCACGCTCATCGGATAGGTCATGGACAGGCGCAGCTTCTTGTCGGGATCGATGATGAAGACCGAACGCACCGCGGCGGTCTCGGACTCGCCCGGATGGATCATCTCGTAAAGCTTAGCGACATCACAATCCGGATCCGCCACAATGGGGAAGCGCAGCGTTGTGTTCTGGGTGTCGTTGACGTCCTCGATCCACTTGAGGTGCTCGTGAACCGTGTCGGTGCTCAGCCCGATGGGCTTCACCCCGCGCTTCGCGAATTCCTCGGCCAATTGCGCGGTGCGTCCCATTTCCGTGGTGCAGACAGGGGTGAAGTCCGCCGGATGGCTGAAAAAGAAGGCCCAATCGTCGCCAATCCAATCATGGAACGATATCGGGCCTGTGGTGGTGTCAGCGTTAAAGTCGGGAACGACGTCGCCTAGCAGCAGAGTCATGTTTGTCTCCTTCAATTGTCTGAGCAAGACCTATGCCCCGCAGGGCAGGAATTCAGTGACAATGTCACCTAACTTGCAAAAACTTATACGGTCCCTATAAGTTTTCCGAGAAGTGATAAAATGAAGCTGACATCCTACACAAACTTTGCGCTGCGTTCGCTGCAGTTGGCCGCACTGAAAAACCCTCATCTGATACGGGTGGATGACGTCGTCCGCGTGCACGGCCTTGCCCGGCCGCACATCGTGAAGATCGTCCATGAACTCGGTAGGGCCGGCTACGTTGTCACGCAGCGTGGGCGCAATGGCGGGTTCCGTTTGGCCCGGCCTGCCGAAGACATCATTATCGGTGATGTGGTGCGCCTCACGGAAGGGCCGCTCGATCTTGTTGAATGTTTCAACCCGGAAAGGAATACTTGCCCACTGATCGGTATCTGTAATCTGTCCCGCGCGCTGAAAGAGGCGACCGGGGCTTTCATGGCTGTACTGGATAATTTGACACTGTCAGACATCTCATCAAACCGAGGTGACTTGCTAGCGCGGATCGCCCCATTGGAAGAGGGCGTCGTGCTGCCGATGCGCAGAGCGAAATGATCGAAGATTGGACAGAGCGTTTCGAAGGTACGGCGGCCTTGCCACGTTTGGTACGTGATCGGCTGATGAAAGTTGCACGCATCGTCAAGATAGCAGCCGGCGCACAGGTGTTTGACCCTGCGCATGTGCCGGACAGTCTGTTTTTCCTCTATGACGGCCGTATTCGTGTTTCGCAAAGCTCGGACGGCGGGCGCGAGATCGTCCTCTACCGTGTCGATGCCGGAGACAGCTGTGTCCTGACCACAGCTTGCATGCTAACAGAGGAAGCCTACAACGCCCAAGGCGTGGCCGAGACGGACATCACGGCCGTTGTGTTGCCAAAACCGGCTTTCGACAGGCTGGTGGCCGAGGAAGAAGCATTTCGGAAATTCGTCTTTGCCGCTTACTCCCGTCGCTTGATTGACCTTTTGCGCGTGGTTGACGACGTGGCGTTCGGACATATGGACAAGCGTTTGGCGGAACGGCTGCTGACATTTGCGGGAGGCGACAAGGTCGTATCCGCGACACATCAGGAACTGGCCAGCGAATTGGGCACGGCTCGCGAGGTCGTGAGCCGTGTTCTATCGGATTTCCAGAAGCGCGGTATGATCACCCAATCGCGCGGCCAAATTAAGCTGATCGACAAACCTGCCTTGCGCGCCATCTCAGAAAATCGGTAACGCAGTTTTTCCGACTTGGGTGACAATGTCACTGAAGCATCAGAATCAAAGTTATATCTGTTCTGCAAGTATAGTGGATGGAGTAAGCCATGACGACCAATGTTGGAACGATTGACCGCATCTTGCGCGCCGCGCTAGGCGTGGTTTTGCTTTACCTTGCCTTCTTCAGCGGGCTGCCTCTGTTCGCGGCTCCGCTCTTCAAGTATGGCGCGGCCGTGATCGGTGTCGTGATGCTGGCCACGTCCACCCTGAAGCTGTGCCCGCTTTATTCGATTTTCGGCATCAAGACCTGTAAGGATTGCTGAAATGGAGACGCTGTTCACACCTTTCGCCTCATTCGGTGGCGGCCTGCTAATCGGCCTCGGCGCGGTGCTCCTGATGCTCGGTTTGGGCCGCATCCTCGGTGCCACCGGCATCATGTCTGGGCTGGTCTTTGCGGAAAGCGGGTCGGAGTTCTCGTGGCGGGCCGCGATGGTCTTGGGGATGATCCTGGCACCCGGGGTGATTTTTGCCGTAACCGGCTCGATGCCCCAGATCACTGTGCCGGTAAACCCGCTGATGATCGCCGTTGGTGGCGTGATCGTAGGCTTCGGGGCGAGCCTCGGGTCGGGGTGCACATCGGGTCATGGCGTCTGCGGCCTGTCGCGCCTTTCCGTTCGGTCGCTTGTAGCTGTCCCGACGTTCATGGCAACCGCTGCTCTCACCGTTTTCCTAATCCGCCACGTCTTCGGAGGCTGACCATATGAAACACGTCTACGCTCTTTTGACCGGCCTTGTCTTCGGGATCGGTATCGCGGTTTCCGGCATGATGGACCCGGCCAAGGTTCTGAACTTCTTTGACGTCGCGGGCACCTGGGACCCGAGCCTTGCCTTCGTGATGGGCGGCGCGCTTGTCGTCACGTTCATTGGCTACCGTCTGGTTTGGCGTCGCGATGCGCCGCTTTTCGGCGGGCGGTTCCAGGTGCCGAATTCGTCTGCAATTGACGCCAAGCTCGTGGGTGGCTCGGCGATATTCGGCATCGGCTGGGGTATCGCGGGCTTTTGCCCCGGCGCGGCCATTCCGGCGCTTGGCACAGGACGTTGGGAAGTCGCCCTGTTCCTTGGCGCAGTCGCCATCGGCTTTATCCTGCGCCGTTTGCTGACGCAATCGCAACCTTCGGCCAAGGCGGCCTGACGATCGCGGCCCCGGGCCGTGACGAGTAAAAAAGGAGACCAGAAATGGCCAACTATCCGATTAACATGGACCTTCACCCGGAGGTCGAAGCGTTCTTTGACGAGCCGACCAACACGATCAGCTACATTGTCAAAGATCCCACATCCGACGCTTGCGCCGTCGTCGATAGCGTCATGGATCTGGACTATGCCGCCGGTCGCATTACCCACGACAGCGCAGACAGGATGGTTGCACGCATCAAGGAACGCGGCCTGAAGCTGGAATGGATCATCGAAACCCATGTCCACGCCGATCACCTGAGCGCAGCCCCCTACCTTCAACAGGAATTGGGCGGCAAGATCGGGATCGGCGAAGGCATCATGACGGTGCAGGACACCTTCGGGAAGATCTTCAACGAAGGCACCGAGTTCCAGCGCGACGGGTCGCAGTTCGACGCCCTGTTCAAGGATGGCGACACATACACCGTTGGCAACATGCAGGGCTTTGCCATGTTCACACCAGGCCACACGCCGGCTTGCATGGTGCATGTCATTGGCGACGCGGCCTTCACCGGTGATACGCTGTTCATGCCCGATGGGGGCTCCGCCCGTGCCGACTTCCCCGGCGGCGATGCCGGTGTCCTTTACGATTCCATCATGAAGGTCCTGAGCCTGCCGGACGAGATGCGTCTTTTCATGTGCCACGATTATGGCCCCGGTGGCCGCGAGATCGCATGGGAGACCACGGTTGGCGAAGAAAAGGCCAACAACATCCATGTCGGCGGCGGCAAGACAAAGGAAGAGTTCGTCAAGTTCCGGACCGAGCGGGACGCTCAGCTCGCCATGCCGAAACTGATTATACCGTCTCTTCAAGTAAACATGCGGGCGGGTGAAGTACCCACGGACAAAGACGGGAATCCGATGCTCAGAGTGCCCGTGAATGGCCTTTGAATAGTATAGCGCCGACCCTATCCACTCGAAAGGAGACTATTCATGTCAAATAACAAGACGGTCGAAAACCTGAACAAGGCGCTTCAGATGGAGATCAGCGCCTCGCATCAATATCAACTGCATGCGCATGTGCTTGACGACTGGGGCCTTGACCGCCTTGCAGCCAAGATGCGCGAAGAGCAAGCCGAGGAAGCCGGTCACTCCGACCTTTTTATCGAGCGCATCCTGTTTCTGAAAAGCACTCCCGAAATCGCCTTCGAAAAAGCTCCTAAACGCGCAGAGACGCTAAGGGACATGTTCAAAGCGGATCTGGCTGACGAAGAAGATGCCATTGCGTTTTATACACGTGCGGCGAGAGAGGCGTATGAGGCTGATGACATCGGATCCCGCAGGCTGTTCGAGACGATTGTACTCGACGAGGAGGGCCACAAGGCTTGGTTGGAATTGCAACTCGATCTGATCGAGCGGATTGGTGAACAGGCCTATAGCGCGAAACTGATTTCGATTGCTAAGAGCGAAGACTCGTCCGTTTGAACACGCGAACACAAAACATCGCGGCACCAAGGGTGTGACTTACATAAATCACGAATGAGGTCGAAAAACATGGACAGCAATAAAATCACCGACAAAGTGTCGGTCGCGCCGCAGATCGCAGTGAACGACATCGAGACCATCAAGGCGGCAGGCTTCAAAGCGATCATCTGCAACCGCCCGGACGGAGAAGGCGCTGACCAGCCGACCTTCGAAGAGATCCAGAAGGCAGCACGGGAAGCGGGGCTTGAGGCGGCTTATGTGCCGGTTCAATCTGGCAAGGTGACGGACAAGAACGTAGAAGAATTCGGCGCAGCGTTGAAAGAGTTGCCGCGTCCGGTTTTGGCCTATTGTCGGACCGGCACGCGGTCGGCGACGTTGTGGTCGCTGCACGAGGCGGTGAAGCGACCGCTGCCCGAGATCCTCGCGGCAACCAAGTCTGCGGGATATGACATGAACGGCGTCGCCCGCCGGATCGCCAACGGCGGCCGGACGCCCACGGAAACAGGCGACGCGAAGTATGACGTCGTGATCGTTGGTGCCGGAGCGGGGGGGATCGCAACTGCGTCGAGCCTCATTTCACGCAAATCGGACCTATCGGTCGCGATCATCGACCCGTCTGATGTGCACTACTATCAACCTGGCTGGACCTTTGTTGGCGGCGGTGTTTTTCAAGCCCGCGACACGGCCAAGACGATGGCTTCGCTGATTCCGCAGGGGGTCAAATGGATCAATGCGGCTGTTGCGGCCTTTGAACCCAAGAACAATGCGGTGATCCTCGACGGCTGCCGGGTGATCAAATATGACCGACTGGTTGTCGCTCCCGGTCTCAAGCTTGACTGGGATGCCGTCGAAGGCCTGAGCGACACGCTGGGCCGCAATGGCGTCACGTCAAACTATCGCTATGACCTTGCGCCTTACACCTGGCAATTGGTGCAGGAGATGAAAAAGGGTTGTGCGTTGTTTACCCAGCCTCCGATGCCGATCAAATGTGCAGGCGCTCCGCAAAAAGCAATGTATCTCTCCGCCGACGCTTGGTATCGCCGCGGCGTCCTGAAAGACATCGACGTGCAGTTCATGAATGCGGGCGGTGTTCTCTTTGGCGTGAAGGAATACGTGCCAGCGCTCATGGAGTATGTCAAAAAGTATGACGCGACGCTGAACTTCTTCCAAAACCTCGTGTCGGTGGACGGCGATGCGAAAAAAGCGACCTTTAAGGTCGCCAAGCCCGACACCGAGCCGGAAATGGTCACGGTAGATTTTGACATGATGCATGTCTGCCCGCCGCAGACGGCACCGGATTTCATCCGGGTCTCGCCACTGGCGGATGCCGCCGGTTGGGTGGATGTCGATCAGGCTACCCTCCGACACAAAACCTTCGACAACATCTGGTCGTTGGGCGATGTCATGAATGCGCCAAACGCCAAAACCATGGCGGCTGCGCGCAAACAAGCACCAACCGTAGCTGAGAATATTTGCGCCGATATCGACGGCGGTTCTCCGGTCGCGCAATACGATGGCTACGGATCGTGCCCGCTGACGGTTGAACGCGGTAAGATCGTGCTGGCAGAGTTTGGCTACGGCGGTGCGTTGAAGCCGTCTTTCCCGAAATTCGTCATCGACGGGACCAAGCCGTCCCGCGCAGCCTGGTTCCTCAAGGAAAAGATGCTGCCATCGATCTATTGGCAGGGCATGCTCAAGGGGAAAGAGTGGATGGCAAAGCCCGAAGACCTAAAAGTTGAAACGGCAAAATAGTCAGTTTCTCCCTCATTTCGGCGGCCGTAGTGGCCGCCGAAAGCAACCGATATCTATCCATTCGACTAGGCCCATGAACCCCAGACGGCCAGGGTCCTCACGTTGATTGCTGCTTTTACAGGATCGCTTCAATGACCACCTTACGCCGATACCTTCCGATCCTCGATTGGGGTCGCACTTACGACAAGAACGCGTTCTCTAACGACATGATCGCGGCGGTGATCGTGACGATCATGCTGATCCCGCAATCGCTGGCATACGCGCTTTTGGCAGGGTTGCCGCCAGAGGCCGGTATCTATGCTTCTATTGCACCGATCATCCTGTACGCAATATTTGGCACGAGTCGCGCGCTTGCGGTTGGGCCGGTCGCGGTGGTGTCGCTCCTGACGGCCAGCGCAATTGGCCAAGTGGCGGAACAAGGCACCGCGGGCTATGCTGTTGCAGCACTGACACTCGCCTTCCTGTCGGGCGGCTTTCTGTTGTTGCTCGGCGTGTTTCGCCTAGGTTTTCTTGCGAACTTCCTCAGCCATCCGGTGATCGCAGGTTTTATCACCGCGTCAGGCATTCTGATTGCCACCAGCCAGCTCAAACACGTTCTTGGTGTGTCTGCTGACGGGCATACGCTTCCGCAAATGTTGGCATCCATCGGGTCTCAACTGGACCAGATCAATTGGATTACGGTAGGAATTGGGATCACGGCGACAGTTTTCCTGTTCTGGGTGCGCAAGAACCTCAAACCGCTTCTAAAGAGAACCGGGCTATCCCCGCTCATGTCGGATATTCTGACCAAGGCCGGGCCGGTTGCCGCGGTGGTCGCGACAACCGTTGCGGTTTGGGCGCTGGATCTGTCCAACAAAGGTGTGAAGATCGTAGGGGATGTGCCGCAAAGCCTACCGCCACTCACTATGCCAAACATGTCCCCGGACTTGATCAGCACACTTCTGGTACCGGCAATTCTGATTTCGATCATCGGTTTCGTAGAGAGCATATCAGTCGCGCAAACGCTTGCCGCCAAAAGGCGCCAGCGGATTGACCCGGATCAGGAGCTTATCGGTTTGGGGGCAGCCAATCTTGGCGCTGCATTCACTGGTGGTTTTCCGGTTACGGGCGGCTTCTCGCGCTCCGTCGTGAACTTCGATGCGGGCGCAGAAACGCCTGCGGCGGGTGCCTATACCGCCATGGGGCTGGCCATTGCCGCCTTGTTCCTGACACCGCTCGTCTACTTCCTACCCACCGCAACGCTCGCCGCCACAATCATCGTCGCGGTCCTCAGCCTCGTGGACCTTTCCATCCTCAAGAAGACCTGGGGCTATAGCAAAGCCGACTTTGCGGCCGTTGCAGCAACGATCCTACTTACCCTCGTTCTGGGCGTGGAGGTCGGTGTTGCCTCCGGCGTCATCATTTCACTGTTTCTTCATCTCTACCACACGTCGCGCCCGCATGTGGCCGAGGTCGGGCTTGTTCCCGGGACGCAGCACTTCCGCAATATCCTCCGCCACGACGTCAAGACTGATTCAACACTGGTGACGCTCCGCGTGGATCAGAGCCTCTTTTTTGTGAACGCCCGCTTTCTGGAAGACCTGATCCAGAACCGGGTTACAGACGGATGCGACATAAAGAACGTCGTGCTGATGTTTTCGGCAGTGAACGAGGTTGACTACTCGGCGCTCGAAAGTCTCGAAGCCATCAATCTTCGGCTCAAGGACTTGGGCGTTGGCCTACATTTGTCGGAAGTGAAGGGCCCAGTTATGGATCGCTTGAAACGGTCTCACTTCCTTGACGAACTGAACGGTCGTGTTTTCCTGTCCCAATTTGAGGCATGGCGGAACCTTACCAATTCGCGAAACATTGAGAACGCAGCGGAATAAGAAAGGGGAAAGTAATGGAGATTTTGTTCAAGGAAAGCGCATCGCGTGGCCCAGGCAGCCCGAAAGTCGTCGGGTTTTACGAGCCAGATACAGGCAGTTGTCAGTATATCTGCATTGATGAGGAAACGCGCCAGGCAGCGCTCATCGACATCGTTCAGGAATTCGATCCTGCATCTGCGACCACAAAATTCGACCACGCCCAATGGGCGCTGGATTACCTTGCGAAAGAGGAACTGGAACTTGTCTGGATCCTCGATACACACCCCCATGCCGACCACCTCATGGCGGCAGCGTGGCTGAAAGAACAAACCGGCAAACCAATGGCAATCGGCGAGAAAGTAAAGGAGATCGCGGAGCTTTGGCGGGATATCTACCACATGCCTGTGTCCTTCGATGCAGACCGGGACTTCGATCGGCTTTTTGCCGACGGCGACACGTTCAAGCTCGGGAATCTCGAAGCGCGCGTGATGTTGTCGCCCGGTCATACGTTGGGTTCCATTACCTATGTGATCGGAGACGCCATGTTTGCGCATGACACCTTCATGCAGCCCGATGCCGGCACCGCGCGGGCCGATTTCCCAGGTGGTTCGGCGGCCGAGGTCTATGACAGCCTTATGGCGATCCTCGACCATCCGGACGATTTCCGTATCTTCATCGGCCACGACTACGGCACCGCGGACCGCGAAGAACCGGCTTGGGAAAGCACAGTGAAGGAACAGCGCGAGGGCAACATTCATATCGGGGGTGGCGTTTCGAAAGGCGAATACGTTGAGCGCCGGGAAAAGCGTGACGCTACACTTGGATTGCCCGATCGCATGCTGGCTGCATTGCAGATCAACCTGCATGGGGGCCGACATCCTCAAGCCGAGTCCGACGGACACAACTACCTCAAGATCCCCATGAACAAATTCAAGGATTGAATCGACATGTCAAATCTCGAAAATTGGAGCCCTGATAAAGTACAAGCTGCTTTGAAAGCAGGGGAAATCGTGCTGATCGATGTCAGAACGCCACAGGAATACATGATGGAGCATATCGACGGCGCGCTGTTGATGCCCATGGCTTTCTTCGACCCGAAGGCGCTGCCGACACAGGACGGAAAACGGATCGTGCTGCACTGCGGTTCCGGAATGCGATCAAGCAAGGTCGCCGCACGCGCTATGGAGGCTGGTGTGACCCCTCTTGCTCATATGGAAGGGGGCATGGGTGCCTGGAAACAGGCGGGTCTGCCTTATCGTGGCACGGACATGTCGACCGGCGCGCCCGAAATGTTGAACGCGACGTGATGCAGCCGCATCTGGAAATACAGATACCTTCGGGTCAAACGCGACGGAATGTAATGGTCCGACTCGCGGCAGCGATCTGCATCGGCTTGGGGACGGTGAACGGGGCGTTCGCCGATACCCACGTTATGACTGCGCCCGATGCATTCGCGCTCGTTCAGAGGGGGGACCTTGTGATGCTGGACATCCGGTCCCGGGAAGAATGGCTGGAAACCGGTGTTGCTGTTGGTGCCTTGCCGGTTTCCATGCATGAACCCGGTTTTGGCAGAAGGTTGATGGAAATTCTGCAGCAGTATCCGCCAGAAAAGATCGCATTGATCTGCGCAACTGGGGGACGAAGCGAATTCGTGGTCAACCGTCTCGCGGCGCAAGGCATAACCGGGCTAAGGGATGTCCCGGAAGGCATGATGGGGCATGGCGACGCCCCGGGCTGGATCGCGCGCGGACTGCCAATCACCGCGCCTCAGAATGCGGAAGCGGAATATGAGGCGATGCGCGACAGCTGGGCAGAGAAATGAGCTGGGCTGACCGTTATGCAAAAGTGGGCTTCCTCTTCGGGACTGATCCTGCGACGGCTCTGAGACGTGACGCACCCGGGTTCCCGCCCCCCAGCTAAGCTGCTTGTGCGTTGCCGATGGAGAAGGCCGTAATTCCGTCTGGCGTGCAGAACAAGGTCACGACGTTTCCGCCTGGGATGCCTCCAGGGTTGCGGTTTTCATACAGTTCGCCGGGCCTGGACTGCGAGAGGAGATTTTCCGCGACATGAAAGCAGCAACTCGCCCGGGCGGTTTGATCTTTCTTAATAGGTATACCCCCGAACAGCTCGCGTTCGGTACAGGGGGGCCATCTTTCGAGGAAAATCTTTATACGACAGGTCAGCTACGGTCTTGCGTTGAAGATTTCGGAATTCATAGGCTTACGGCTTTTGGCCACGATTGTCATGG
>NZ_DGMH01000054.1:64692-91950 GCF_002388305.1 Sulfitobacter sp. UBA4523 | reverse complement strand
GCTTACGGCTTGTGGCCACGATTGTCATGGCGTCGCCGACATCCGCGACATCGCCCGCCGCAAACACGTTCGGCAGTGAGGATGGGCGCATCCATGGGTCGACCTTGATCCGGTTTGCCGTCGTCTTCTGAACACCGGCAAGCGTTTCAAGCACCTCGGAATTCGCGCGCGATCCGATAACCGGAAAGATCAGGTCGAAGTCGTGCTGTGACCCATCGGCGAGTTGCAGGCTGCCCGCGTAGGGCTCGGTCATGCTTGTCAGGTTCTCTGCCATCTGGCCAAGAATGAGTGTGACGCCAGCCTTGCGCAGTTTCGTAGCCAAAGAGGTGCCCAGCTTTGACGGCATCGTCGGGAATAATGCCTCGTCGCTTGAGATCAACGTCACCTTCTTGTCCGGCATGGCATAGGAGATTTCGCCCGCAAGCTCGGTGCCAACAGCACCAGCCCCGACAATCCCGATGCGCCGCGCCGCTTTGAGTTGCTGGTGAATGCGCTGGTTGTCGCCCCTAAGGCCCGCAATATCAGCACCTTGAGGCTTGAAGGGCATCGCATTGCTGGACCCGGTGGCAACAACGATTTGATCCGCCTCTACCCGCGTGCCGTCCTCCAACGTGACACCTTCCGCGTCGATAGCCGTCGCCTTGGACGCCATGACCCTGCCGTTCATGAGCAGCCGATCATAGGGAATGAGAGCGCGATCTAGCAGCGAAGGGTCGACAACCGCGCGGATCATGGCCGGCGCGTGAACGAAGTGACTGCGCGGCTCGATCAATGTGACTTCCGCGGTGTCGTCGAGAGACTTCGCGAGTTCGGCGCCTATGTAACCGCCGCCGACAATGGCAATTTTCTGTGACATGATTTCTAACCTTCTTGGTCGCCTTACGGCGTTATTCTATGATTTGTAGGCAGCGTGATCGGCGGGATAGGTGATCTGTCCGAATTTCCCGGCGCGATACGCGCGGAACGCTTGGGCCAGCTCATCGTCGCTGTTCATGACAAACGGGCCGCGCATTGCGATAGGATCAGTGATCCCTTCACCGCCAAACAGTAGCAGATCAAGCGGTTCAACAGCCGGGTTGGTAATCTCCAACGTCCCATCCGGGGCGTCCAATCCGATGATGGTATGAGCGTCGATCTTGGCATCACCGACCACGGCCCCATGCGTCGGCAGGAATCCCGCGACTGGCAGACCGGCGTGCAAGGCGATGTCGACCGTCGCAAGCGGCTCGATCCTGACGTGCCAGATGAATTCGCCCGCATAGGTGGGGATGGGCGAGGATTGTCCATCATACTGGCCAAGCAGAACTTTGACCTCCCCACGTCCACCCGCGAGCATTGCTACGGGCAGGTCCGGGGATGAGACGGGCATGTATTGCGCAGGCTCGATCTTGTTCGGCGCGGGCAGGTTGATCCAGAATTGAAAGGAATGCAGCACCCCGCCATCACGGCGCAGGGGCACCGCGAGCATTTCGTCGTGGACAATGCCATTGCCCGCCTTCATCCATTGCACGCCTCCCGCCGTGACGGAGCTGTTGTTTCCCAGGCTGTCAAAATGGGTCATGGCACCTTCCATGACAAAGGTGAAGGTCACGATACCCGCATGGGGATGGGCAAAGCTGCCGTCCGGCTCGGGTAACTCACCGGCAGAAATTTCGCGCTTGGGAAGATGATCAAGAAGCAGGAAAGGGCCGACCGCATTCACAGCCCGGTTCGGAAGGGCACGTCCGATGGTAAATGTACCGACCTGATCGGGCTGCGCTGGCTCTTGAAAAGAAACTTGTTTCATTGAGTTGCTCCGGATGTTGATCCGATGATAAGCGAAACGAAACTTTATTGATATTTATACTTATTTCGCATCTATATAATCTAATCTTAACTTCTGGTGCCTGATGAAACTCGATCAACTGAATGTTTTGCGCGCTGTTGTTGAAACGGGCTCGGTCAAAACGGCTGCCGAACGTCTCAACCGGACACAGCCGGCGATCAGCCAGGCATTGAAGGCTCTGGAATTCCAGACTGGGACCGAATTGTTTGACCGGTCAGGGTATCGGCTTGAACTCACACCCGTCGGCAAACGGGTCTATCTTCAATCCTTGCGCGTTTTGACGGAGGCAGAGGATCTGGGTCAACTGATCCATCATTTCGAAAAAGGGCAGGAAGAGACGATCACGATCGCGGTGGATGCCATCGCTGACCTCAACACACTGACCCCCGTCTTATGCAAACTGCAAACAGGTTTTCCCGAGACCCGCGTGGTCTTGCGCCCCGAGGTACTGTCCGGTGCCATCGAGGCCGTGAAAACAGGAACCGCGGCAATCGCGATTTCGCCAATGTCCTCGGTCATGCTCGAGGAAGAGGGTTTCGACTATATCCCCCTCGGTACATCGACGTTGCGCAATGTTACGTCACCCTCCCTTTGGGCCGAGATGGACAATCCCAAGCGCCTCGCGGACCTGCGGCGCTTCCATCAGGTCATCGCAAGCGACAGCGGGCAAGCCGGAGGACTGTTCGACCGCGAAATCGGCGTCCAGAAAGGCCAGCGCCGTTGGTACGTCAGCGATCTTCAGACAAAAAAACACCTTTTGATCGCAGGCCTCGGTTGGGGCCGCCTACCAGAGCACATGATTGCGGAAGAGTTGAAACAAGGGCGGCTGTGCGAGATAGACTTGCCACACACGCATCTTGCGTTCGACGTCACCATCTACGCGTTTCGCCAGTCCAAGCCAATCGTCCGCGCGGTAGCGGCATTGCTGTGGAAAGAATTTGAAGCCCATGCGATGTAAGACATGTGTGTCGTAAAAGCCGGCTTTGATGGCCGATTTTCCGACGCATTTCTGCGGCTAATCTTTTATGAAAGTAATGCTCCGGCTATCCCCGTGATACCGACAAGGGTATCATTGAAACCCCTGCCAGTCTAATCGCAGCTTCGGCGACAGCTTCCGAAATGCCCGCCATAGCTATGCCGCCCTGCCCTTTGCCCTGGTCTTTGATGCGGACACGACCCTGCGGCGGATCACGGGTAGTATCCTGGCGGCGCTCGGCGTTGCCGCCGCACTTTGGGTAGCATTCAACAGCGATGTGCTCGGGGACCAATATGGCTTCGTTGAAAGCGACTTTCAACTCGCGGTCGCGGTGGCGCTGCTCTTGGTGGAGCTCGAAACGGCCCGGCGCGTGACCGGCTGGCCGCTGCCGCTGGTGGCGGCACTCGCCCTGCTCTACGGGTTGTTTGGACAGTATATTCCGGGTGAGTTCGGGCATTCCGGCACGCCGGTTGAAAGTTTCTTCGGGACGCTGGCCATTGCCGAGGGCGGCATCGGGGGCACGCTGACCGGGGTTTCGGTGTCGGTCGTGGCGATCTTTGTAATCTTTGGCGCGGTCCTAGACGTTGGTGAAGCGGGTCAGAGTTTCATGAACGTTGCGGCAGCAGCAGCGGGTCGGCTGAAGGGCGGTGCCGCCAAGGTTTCGGTGTTGTCGTCAGCCCTGTTCTGCTCCATCTCGGCCTCGGCGAATGTCGCCTCCACCGGCGCGCTCACCCTGCCCGCGATGACGAAGCTTGGCTATCCCAAACGCCTTGCCGCCGCGGTCGAGGCCGTAGCCTCCTCCGGCGGGCAGATCATGCCACCCCTGATGGGTGCCGGTGCCTTTGTCGTGGTCGAGCTTACCAGCGTGCCCTACACCGGCATTATGCCCGCCGCAGCCCTGCCGGCGCTAATGTATTTCGTCGCGGTCTGGATGGGCATCAACACCTATGCCAGGCGAGAACTGGTTGAAGGTCGCGCTGACAGCAATGGCACTTGGCATCAGGCTTTATATCATTCCGTTGGGCATGATCGCCAACCCCGACATGCTGCGGCTCTCGGACGCTCCACTGGCAGCGGCGCGCGTGGCCTTGGGGGTGACGTTACTCTCGTCCGGTCTGATCGGAGCGCACCGACCCATACAGACGATCGCGCTCTGCGCGGCCGGGCTAGCGGTTGTATTCTCAGGCCTCTGGTTTTGACCAATTTAGTGTAGTTGCTGCTGGCCTAGAAGATACAGGCATTGCCAAGTTGTTCAGCTAGCATGATCCGGCTATTTCAACGTCGTGAAACCCCAACCAGCGTCCTGCGCCTGAGGGGTTTCCAGTTCCCTCGCGCAATCATCGCATACGTTGTTTGGTCTTACCATCGCGTCGCAATGAGCACGGCCGACATCGAAGACCTGGTGGCCGAGCGCGGTGTGATTGTAAGCCGGGAAGCAGTCCGGTTGTGGGTTACTCACTTTGGTCCACAATTCGCAAATTGCGGCCGGCGCGTTCGTCCTCGACATTTTCGTGCAAACGCCACGAAACGCTACAGCAGCCAAGCGATTTCTTCAAAGGCTGATCAATCAGTTCGGCGAGCCGAGGGTCATGACCACCGACAAGCTGCGCAGCTATGTCAAGCCGATCAAAACATTGGCACCGGACGCTGACCACCGCGCCCACGAGGGATTGGACAACACCATCGACGGATCACACAGGCCGACCCGCAAGCGAGAGAAGATATTCGGCCGGTTTAAGTCACATCGGCAGACTCAGAGGTTGCTATCCGCTCACGATCAGACCAACCTGATTTTCCGTCCCGCCGATTTCAACGCGCCGCAAACTCATATCGCCATGCCCGAGATGACGCGTTCAGCCTCTGGGCAGAATTCACCATCGAGGTGATGGCTTAATTTACAGACCAGCAACACCCTACGACACACGGCCAACAACTTGGCACTGCCGAAACAGCAAACGGGTATGATCATGTCTCTATACACGAAATCTTTGACCATATGGCTTCTGGCCACCCATTCTGCCTTGGCGCATGAATTTTGGATTGAACCTCGCGCCTATACTTTGCCGTCGCAGGCAATGATTGAAGCGGATCTATTGGTCGGATCCGAGTTTGTCGGGCAGGATTATATCTTCATTCCGAAGGGATACAGCTCGGCCCTGTTTTCCAGAGGTGACGTTGAAACAGAGCTGGCGTTTACCGGACAAGATAACCCGTCGTTGAGCCTCCAGTCGGGCGAAAACGGGCTACACACTATTGTACTTGTTTCAAATGCAAGCACCCTAAAGCATGACACGCTGGCCGACTTTCGTGAATTTGCTGAAACCGTAGGGCGTGGTGCCGAAGTATTTAGCACCCGGCCGGGTCAGCCCATCAGAGAAGCCTATTTCCGTTACGCGAAAACCTTGGTGGGGGTGGGCGACAAAAGGGGGCAGGATCGTGCATATGGCGCAATTTACGAGTGGGTAGCGCTGGATAATCCTTATGTTACTTTGGGCGGGCCGGTCCGCTTTCAGCTGCTCTTGAATGGTGAAGCAAACGCCAATCAACCGGTTCAGGTATTTGCGCGGCCTGTTGGGTCCGGAGCCGAGACAGGACCGCAGCATATGATGACGGATGCGAATGGCATATTGACGCTTTCGGATGACATTCGTGGAGAGATCATGATCAACAGCGTAAAATTGCTGCCGGTAAAGCATAATGACTTTGATTGGGTGAGCTATTGGGCGTCGCTCACTTTTGAACGGTAGCAGCGTCTTGGGGGCGCGTGCCACTGGCTTGGATCAATACAAACCCTGAATTTCCAAAGGCAACTGCTGTACTTCTTGTTTTTTAAGGATCGTTCTAGGTTGCTGTGTGGCGTCGGCTGCTTTCAGGCGGTTGAACCGGCGCGAAGAAGCCTCGGTGATATCTTCACGGCTGCGCAGGATCGTGGGTCTTAGAAAGACAAAAAGTGTACGCTGGGTATTGCGGGCATTACGCGATTTGAAAAGCTCTCCGACCACCGGTAGATCGCCAAGACCGGGCACCTTGCTGCTGCCATTGATGCGGTCGTCGGTTATCAGCCCACCAAGCACAACTGTTCCGCGGTTGTCGGCCATTACGGTTGTATTAATCACCCGCCGGTTGGTCACAAGATCCGCGGCACCTTCAACATTGGCATTTGTTAGGCTCGATATTTCCTGTTCGATGACCAACTGCACCACACCTCCGGCCGTGATCCGGGGAACGACATTCATCGTGATGCCGACATCACGTCGTTCAATCGTGGTAAAGGGGGTCGCCGTATTCCCATCGGTGGCGAAGCTACCAGTCCGGAAGGGAACGTTCTGGCCGACGACGATGGTCGCGGGTTCATTGTCCAGCGTCGTGACCGATGGCGTCGACAAAAGCCGCGCGCTCGTAGACTGCGACAGGGCCTGCACCAAAATACCAAAGTCATTGCCACCGGCACCAAGCGTCAGTCCCGTAGACAAGGCCGACCCGGCGGGGACACCAACAGCAGCAAGCACGGACCCCAGCGATACCCCTCCCCCATTAGAGAAGTTCGAGGCGGCGATTGCTCCGTTCGGCACATTCGGGCCAAGCCCCAGTTGGACCCCAAGCCGCTCTGCGACCTCGCCGGACACTTCGACAATAGCTGCCTCGATCATGACCTGCGGGCGACGCACATCAAGGGCATGAACGAGTTGCCCGACTTCTTGGACCTGCGCCGCAGTGCCGCGAACAACGATAGAATTCGTTTCGACAGAGGCGGTGATATTGACAGCATCCGGGGCGACGACGCGGTTTAGCGGCACAAATTGTCCGTCCGACGTGGCTTCGGCTGATTGTGCGCCCACATCTGCGGCAACTGCGTTGGTAATGTCAGTGGCATCCCCCACCGTACCTTTGATGATGTCTGCAATGATCTGTGCGTCGCCATACTGGAGGTTGAAAACTGTGGTAGCGACGGCCTCGCGGGGGTCTTTACGTGGCGCAACGTCCATGGCGATCGCAAGGCTGCGAATTTCTGCAATGTCTTCGGGCGTGCCGCGGACGAGCAGTAAATTGGACCCTGCATCAACGGAAAGGCGCGCGCCTGTACCCGCTTGACCAAGTACCTCTAGGATCGCACTGCCGACGGTGACCGCATCGGCACTGCGAAAGCGCAGCACCTCAGAGCGGACAAGGGCATCTCCGTCAAAGCTGCGCGCGATGGCCATGATCCGGTCCACATTGGCGCGGGTATCGGTAATGACCACGCCATTGGGATCTTCGACGGCCTCGATATATCCCGATTCCGCGACAAGCGGGCGCAGGACGCGCACGGCTTCGGCAGAGGGCAGCCGGTTCAGGCGCAACATCTCGGTTACGAAGTCTTGACTGCCAGCGATGACTTCTTCGCCAAGATTAGGTCCGCTCGCAGTGCGCGCTTCGGCCTCGGGGATCACTTGCCAGATTGATCCGGCCTGAACGGCAACAAATCCGCGTACCCGCAGAATGGATTGGAACAACGACCAGACGCCTTCTTTGTCCAGCGCCTCGGCAGAGACGACAGTCACCTCTCCCACCAACCCCGGATCAAGCACCAAGGTGCGGCCGGTTATTTCGGAAATCTGTTCAACGAGCAAAGAGATGTCTGCGTCTCGCAGATTGATGACAAAGGTTTCCTGAGCGCGCACAGGGGCGGGCAGCATTAGTAAAACTGCGAGGGCAAAGGCTGCTATATGGCGAAGCGCAAGGGTCACTGCAGCGGAAATGACATAACGATCGTTCGGCCATTCCTTTCGACTTCGATACGGGCCAAGCCAGACGCCGCGATCACGTCATACAGTTCGCGATCCTGATCGACATTGCCGACGCTTTCACCATTTACACTTGTCACGATGTCACCTGCTCTCAGACCGGCGCGGTTTACGCCTACGTCGTGCTTTTCAGCGATGGTATATCCTTTTTCCCCTGGCACCAAGCCAATCGTATCCAGAACCTCAGCGGGGTTGGCGATGATGCGGTCGCGCCACATGTCGATGTAATCCTGTGTCGTCACGGGCTGAGCGCGTGCAGCGGCATCCACCTGTTCACTGATGGAACTGCCCTGCCCAGAGGTCATAAGCGCCAGCAGCCGTTCCGCGCCGGTGGGGACCTGCGGACCATCGGCGACCAGATCCGCACCGGCAAAATAAAGACGGCTCTCGGTGTCTTTTGTCAGCACGGTTACATGGTTTTGTGAAATAGAGGTGAGCATCGTACCGGGGACGACCTCATCGCCGATGCGATAATTGCCTTCAGTCGTGTCCGACCGCAGCAATGCCAGCGAGCGGGACGGATCATCCCGTACGATGACCCCGAGCAAGATCAGGGTCTGCGGAATCGCGGCCGTCTGAGCATCTGCCACCGCGACTTCCGCAGCGCCGAACGGCGCAAGAGCCAGCGCAGGCGCAAGGTCGGGCAGTGCCTCGGGCTCTTGTGCGGGGGGGCGAAGCTTCGCAATAGGGGGGATAACGCGATCATGGCCCAGCACACGCCAAGTCGCTTCGGCACCTGCCGCGGCCACGCTGGAAACGGCCGTCAGGATCACGCCCAATCGAAGCCATTTCGCCGCATGGTCAAAGCGCGTCATGACGGGTCTCCTGATGCGACATATCCATCCAGAATATACAAAACCCGATCCGTCCCTGAAAGGGCGCTGCCGACAGAGACAGCCTGCACGTCGGGGTCGCTGGTCGGCCGGCGCGTCACGTCGAGATCGAATTCAATGCCGTATACCTCAAGCGGCTCCGCGCCGATTGCCACCCCTGCCCGGACTTCTGAAAGGCGGTATTCGGCGGCCCACCGTGCCGCGACCCGATCCGAGAGATCGGCGATGCGTTTACTGTGCCCCTGCGTGGCCGACAGCAGCGATACTGCGCCCAAGGCAAGGACGGCCATCGCCACCAGCGCTTCGATCAACGTGAACCCTGCATCGTCCTGACGTGTCATTCTACCTCCTGAAGATGCGCCGCGCTGACGCCGTCGAACCGAACATACTCCGCCGCGCCGTCAACCGCACGCAGTTCAAGCGACAAGGGGCTGTCCCCCGTCGGGCGCGACTCCGTGGAAACGACGATCGCGCCAGCGTTTCCGACGATCCGCGTGCGACCGGCCAGCATATGGGGTTCTTTCAGGACCGGTAAAGGATGCGGCACCCAGATTTCCCCGTTATAGACATCGAACCTATAGCCCTCCGCGCCCCAAACGAAGCCCATTGGCACCCCCGTCAGGATCACATCGTCCGCTGCCCGATTGAGCCTGGCGACAAGAAGGTCGGCCTCTTGCTTGGCAATATCACCACGTGACCCGCCGCCGATGTTAAGCCCGACAATCCCGGCCATTATTCCCACCAACACCAGTACCACAAGCACCTCAACAAGCGTCACGCCCGCGTCTTGGTGTCGGTCAGGGGCGGCCGTGGTTTTCACCTGCTGGCCTGCAGCTGCCCATGTGCCAGATCTGCCGCGACCCCTTCGCCGCCGGGTGCCCCATCTGCCCCAAGCGACATCAGATCGAACCCGCCATTCGCACCCGGAGAGACGTAGATGTAATCATTCCCCCAAGGATCGACCGGCACAGCGGTCAGATACCCACCCGCGACCCAGTTGCGGGGTTCGGGCGGCGCGGTGGGACGCACGGCCAAGGCCTGCAATCCCTGTGCGGTCGTGGGATAGGTGCGGTTGTCCAAGCGGTAAAGTTCGAGCGCCGAGCCGACTGCGCGGATGTCGGACTGCGCAACGGTCACCCGTGCTTCGTCCGGGCGCCCGATAACGTTGGGCACGATGATCGCCGCCACCAGCGCGATAATGACCAGCACCACCATCATCTCGATCAGAGTTACGCCCGCTTCACCGTCGCGGCGGCTGCGGTGGGACGCGGGACGGCCCCCCAGCTTTTTCCAGTGACGCATGAAACTGTTTCCCTATCTGTTACGTGGCTTTCCGTATACTATGGCAACAACGGGACGATTGAAAAGGTAATTTTTCGTGATAAGTCAAGGCATTACGCCAGATTTAAACGCCTCGGAGCGCCCTGTACGGCTGCCCGCGTCTGACGCTTTAAAAGTGCCTTTGACCACGAGAAATTCGGCCATGGTTGCACGGGCCGAACTTTATTGCCCGCAGGTTGATGGGCTGGCCGCCCGTCCGGTCAGTGCAGAACACGTCAGCAGTTTTATCGTTCATGTACCCAGATCCAATGCGCGGCAACGACAGGCGTTGATCACCTTTGCTGTCGAAGAGCGGATTGCCGCACCGCTGCAGTCCGTCCAGATCATCCAAGGCCCGCTTGCCGATGCGTCGCCCGGGGATCACCTGGCGTTTGTCCTGTCCAATGACGTGATGACGCAGGTGACACAGGAAGACGCGCCGCACCTCCCCGAATATCTGTTAATCCCCCGTCCACCGTCCGACAATGGTCCCGCGTGGGCTGTCTGGAAAGAAGGCAATCGTGCGGTTGTGCGCTGTTCCGACGGGACGGGTTTTGCCGCCAATGTGAATATGCTGCCGCTTTTATGGCAGCGCGCTGGCCGGCCGTCGCTGCGCGCGCTTGGCGAACCGTTGGGAGCGGATCTTCCGGCCGAAAATCTGTCAGCCACACCACCCCCACCGGACCCGATAGACGTGGCCTTCAGCTTTGCTCAGCCGCGCAAGGCTGCAGCACGGGGGTTGGCTGCGTGGAAGTGGGTTGCCGTCGCTGTCGGGGCTGCGTTAGCGCTGCATATGGTCATCGCGGCTTTGAACCTGCGCGCCCTCTCTCAGATCGCTCAGACAGAGCGCCGCGCTGCAGAGCTGGCCATTTCGGACATCCTGCCCGGCATGACCCTAACCCAAGAGGTTGGCCCCGTTCTCGCACGCCTGACACCCGCGCAGGTGGTTGCAACGGAAAGCAGCTTTTTGCCCCTGCTCAGCGATGTCTCACGCGTGCTGACGGACGCGCCGGTTGGTTTCAGGCGCATGGCATGGGGCGCGTCAGAGAATACATTGGTGGTGCTCATGCAGAGCCCTGGCCTGGAAGACCTGCAAGGCATCGAGCAGACGCTAGAGGCATCGGGCTTTGCCGTACGCAGCGGTGCCGCCACAGCGGGCGATGGCGGTGCAGAGGTCGAAATGCGGATCGCGCGGGGGGATGGCGGATGAAAGCTTTTGCCGCGCTTAACCCGCGTGAAAGGCGTCTGGTGAGCATTGTGCTACCTCTCGCCATCGTGGTTGTGGGCTATCAATTCCTATGGGCTCCGCTGCAACGGGCGCAGGCCGAAGCGCGCGCAGACATTCAAGCATTTCGCCTTGTTCAGGACACAGCTGCGCTGGCGTCCGTCGACACGATCGTGTCATTGCAACCGCTCAACGAGACGCCTCTTGCCACGCGGATCACCACCTCGGCATCCGTGGCAAACCTGACCCTGCGGCGCATTGAGCCTGAAAACGACAGCATCCGGGTCACTTTGGACGATACGCCCTTTGCGACCATATTGCTGTGGCTCTCTGATCTGGAAGAGCAGCACGACGTGAGGGTAGAGGCGCTCGAGGTGGATCGGCGCCCGGCACCGGGCCGTGTTTCGGCGCGTTTGCTTTTAGGATCGTTGCAATGACCCATGCCAGCACCCAGACCCGCCTTTCCTATGGTTTCGCGCAAAGCCAAGGGGTCATTCTATTACCTGTCTCTGAAGAGAGTGCGGAGCCACGCTGCCAATACCGCCATGATGCCTCTTTCGAAGCCCTGATCGAAGCACAGCGCGTGTCTGGCACCGCTGTGACATTCGAGGAAATATCGGCTGCCGATTTTGAAGCGGCTCTTGGCACGATCTACCGCGACTCCGCGTCCGAGGCCGCGCAGGTGGCCGCGGATGCAGACGATGATCTGGCCTCATTGGCGGACACGGCCGCTTCGATAGACGATCTGCTGGCCCAAAACGATGATGCGCCAGTGGTGCGGCTGATCAATGCCCTGCTGCTGGAGGCGGTCAAGGAAGGCGCGTCTGACGTGCATATCGAGACGGAGGAGCGGCGACTTTTGGTGCGCTTTCGGGTCGACGGCATTCTACGCGAGGTAATCAGCCCGAAACGCGCACTCGCGCCGCTGCTTGTCAGCCGGATCAAGGTGATGGGCAAACTCGACATCGCTGAGAAACGCCTTCCGCAGGACGGGCGTGTTTCGTTGCGTGTCGGAGGGTATGACCTTGACGTGCGCATCTCGACGATCCCCTCTCAATTTGGCGAGCGCGTGGTGCTGCGACTTTTGGACCGGGGGCAGACATTGCGTGGGATCGACCATCTTGGCCTGTCGGATCGGGATAATACGGTGCTGAAACGGATCCTGTCCTTGCCCGATGGGATGGTGCTGGTGACTGGTCCGACCGGTTCGGGCAAGACCACGACGCTTTATGCTGGTCTGGATATGCTGAACGACCGGCAACGCAACATCATGACCGTTGAGGACCCGATCGAATATACGATGGACGGTGTTGGCCAGATGCAGGTCAACGCCAAGACCGATCTCAGCTTTGCCAGAGGGTTGCGCGCCATTCTACGACAAGATCCGGATGTGATTATGGTCGGCGAGATCCGGGACCGCGAGACGGCACAGATCGCGGTGGAATCCGCCATGACCGGGCATCTTGTCATCTCGACCTTGCACACCAACACGGCCATCGGTGCCGTGTCTCGACTGGTCGAAATGGGTGTCGAACGATTTTTGCTGGCTCCTATGCTGCGCGGGCTGATCGCGCAGCGGCTGGTGCGGCGCAATTGCACCGACTGTCTGGGCGACCACGAGGTCACGCAGGCGGAAAGCGATCTTTTGGGGCAAAAGATAAAGCCCGGAGAGATTGTGAAGAAGGGGCTTGGTTGCGATACCTGTCAAGCCAGCGGCTTTCGTGGACGTCTGCCGCTCTATGAAATTATCGAGGTCGACGGCGCGCTTGAACGCAAAATGCACGAAGGGCAATCCGAAGCCGAGCTGATCGCCGCGGCGCGGGATCGCGGCCCGAGCATTCTGGACGACGGTATCGCCAAAATGCGTTTGGGGCTCACCACTGCACAGGAAGTCGCGCGCGCCATCCACGACGGTGCCCCACCGCAACCCAGCATATCGCTTGCCGCATCACAAGAGGATGAATAATGCCAGCCTATGCCTATGAAGCGATGACGCCCGCGGGCAAGTCGACCAAGGGGATCATAGAGGCCGCAAGTGCCGCCGCCGCACGCAGCAGTCTGCGCCAGCGCAACCTCGCGCCGCTGTCGGTTGAACCAACCGTCGCAAAAAAAGGGAAAGCGACGAAGGGGGCGGGATTTGGCAGGGCCAAGATTTCGCGCCGTGCGCTTACCCTACTGACCCGACAGCTTGCCACGCTGATCGGTTCGGGGATCGGTGTGGAGCAAGCGCTCAAGACAGTGGCAGACCAGCAGAATAAGCCCGCTGTTACATCACTGTTGTTGAACCTGCGCGCCTCAGTGCTCGACGGGCGCAGCTTTGCGCAGGCGCTTGGCGAGTATCCTCATGTGTTCGGAGACTTTTACCGTGCGTCGGTCGCTGCGGGGGAAACCTCGGGGCAGCTTGGCCAAGTGATGGAACATCTGTCTGGCTTTGTGGAAACCCGCGCAAAGAACCGGCAGACGGTGCAGCTTGCGTTGCTGTATCCCGCGATCCTTGCCGTCGTTTCGCTTGCGGTAATCGTAGCACTGTTGACCTTTGTGGTGCCTGACATCGTGCGCGTTTTCACCTCTCGCGGGGCGGAGCTGCCGTTCCTGACCCGTTCGTTGATTACGGTAAGTGATTTTATCAATGCGTGGGGTATCGCAATGCTCGGCGTGCTCGCTGCCGTTATCCTTGGCGGGGCCAGCCTGCTGCGGCAACCGGCGATGCGGCTGCGTTGGCATCGATTTCTATCGCGTTCAATGCTGACGCGGGGGTTCTCTCTCAAGACAAACTCGGTGCAGTTTGCGGGTACCTTGGCAACCTTGACCGTCAGCCGCGTGCCGCTTGTAGATGCCTTGACCGCTGCTACGCAGACCGTGCCAAATTTGCATGTTCGCGAAAAAGTCGCCCAAGCCACGGCACGCGTACGCGAAGGGACGGCGCTTTCACGGGCGCTGGACGATGCCAAAGTCTTCCCCCCGATGCTGATCGCGATGATCGCAAGTGGGGAAGCGGGGGGCGTGCTGGGGACAACGCTGACCCGCGCAGCCGACGATCAAGAGCGCGATCTGAATGCATTGGTAGCCGCATTGGTAGCACTGGTCGAACCGGCCGTACTGCTGATCATGGGTGGGATCGTGATGCTTTTGGTGCTCTCGATCCTGCTGCCGATCGTTAACCTCAACAATCTGGTGAACTAGAATGGCATTTCTATGATCATCGGCCCGCTCGTCGGCATGCCCGGCACAAGCACGGCGCCTTCGGGCTCGATACGCGCGATCAGCCGCCGTTCCCCTGTCACCGTGACCTTGGCCAGCGTGCTGTCACGGTCCGTCAATATTGCTATGGCGTCGCGGCCTTGGGTTGTCAGGTCCAACGTCATCTGCGGCACTGTTGTGTCGCGCCCCAATAGATCTTTGCACCGCCCTTCGCTGATCAGAACCGCGCCCGCAGCAGCAGCGGCCCCCTTGCGCCAGCTCAGCCCTTGCACATCAACGACGGCCTGCGACGTGCAGTTTTTCAATGCGGCCCCGGGGATCAGGTCGACCAAACCGGGCCCGATACGCCCCACAATATCCGTCGCGCTCATGGATGCTGGGGTAAAGGTCGCGACGCCTGTCAGCTGCGTATCGGGGCCTTGCAAAGTCCAGTCTGCGACCCCGCGAGCAGCGAACAAAGGCCAGCCGCGCAGGTCCCAATCCAGCGAATATCCACCGTCCAACACAGCACGCCCTTCCCACAGGCCGCCATACAGGTCAGTAATCGGAGCAGGGATGACGGCAATACGGCGCAAGGCCGATGCCGGGAGGGTGACAAACAATGTCGTCACGTAAACGAGGAATGCAAAAGATGCCAAAAGCACAGCCGATAAAATCCATCGAAACCGTGGCTTCCGGTGCCTTTTCCCCTCTGTCGCGGCGGCGGGTATTGTTGGGTCTTGGTGGGTCATCGGCGCTCATTGGTTTATCGGGCTGCGGCGGGTTGTCTTTGACAGGTGAAACTGAACTGCCGCCTGAAAATGCGGTAGGACAGGCCGTTTTGCTGGCCCCGCTTACCGGCCCGCGTGCGTCATTAGGACAGATCATGCTGGCAGCCGCAAGCCTTGGCGGCAACGCGACCGGCCCAGGGGCCGAGGTCGAGGTGGTCGATGCTGGCGATAGCCCCGAAACAGCCGTTGCTGCCGCGCAAAAAGCGATGGACGGCGGGGCGAAGATGTTACTTGGTCCGCTTTTCTCAGGCCAGAGCCGCGCAGTCGCCGAAGCTGTCGGGCGCGGTACGCCCGTTGTTTCACTGTCGAACGACAGCTCTATCGCCGGAGATAACCTGTTTGTATTCGGCATCACACCGCAGCAATCAGCGAAATCGATCCTCGGCTTCGCGGCAACCCGCGGCAAGCGCAACGTTGTTACTGTTGTTCCTCCGGGGCCATTTGGTGCCTTGTCCGCGCAGGCAGCGCAATCCGTCGTCGCGGCGACAGGGGGTACCGCTCCGCCAGCGATTGTTGCCGCATCCGCCGCTGGCCTGATCGACAAGATCCGGGCCGCGAACGGCGGTGCGCTGCCAGATGCGGTTTATCTGCCCGTTGTGGGTGGCCCCTTTGAAGAACAGGCCGCGGCGATCAAGAGCGCGGGGGTGCAGCTGCTTGGCTCGGAACAATGGGCATCGATCACGCCTTACCGGATCGACGCATTGCAGGATGGTTGGTTTGCCGCACCCGACCCTGTTCGGTTCGAAGCCTTTGCTACGGCCTTTACCGCGTTCAGTGAGACCGAGGCGGGTGTGCTTGGCGGGTTGGCCTTTGATGCCGTCGAAATGGCGCGAATTCTTGGTCGCATCGGCCAGCAGAACCGCAAAGGGTTGCTGCGCGACGCCGGTTTCGACGGTGTCGTCGGCCCCTACCGTTTCCAAAAGGACGGACAATGCGCACGCGGGCTGGCCATCCTGAGCGTGACAACCGGCGCGAATAACCTGATCGGCTCTACCGGCGCATGACCCTTATCCGCGACCAAGAGGCTGGCGTGACCCTGATCGAGATGCTGGTCGCGCTTAGTCTGTTCGCTTTGGTGGGTATTGCCTCGTTTACCACGCTGGACACGATCTTGCGTGTCCGCGAACGCACCGATGGCCGGCTCGAGCATCTGGCACAATTGGACCGGGCGTTGCTGGTCTTCGGGCGCGATATCGTGCAGGCGGACCCCGGTACGGTGACGCTTCGGGATGGGGTCCTGTCCACTCTGGGACATGATGGCCAGACCAGACGCCAGTATCTGCACGATGCAAATACGCTTAGCCGCGAGATAGGCCCCCGAAACGCGGATGATCTGTTGCGGCAAACCCTGATACTGGATGTCAGCGCGCTGACGTTTCGCGTACTTGATAGGGATCGTAACTGGCATTCGGCGTGGCCCCTCCCCGACAGCGAGAGCGAAGCGCTGGCCGTGGATATGCGCGTGGACATTGATGGAATTGGCAGTCTGAGGCGGCTTTCGTCTTTGACCCGCCCTGCGCCCCGATGAGCCGCGCCGGTATACGATATCCGGACGCCGGCGTCGTGTTGATCAACGTGTTGGTGGCGCTCGCTTTGGGGTCTGCGATCGTTGTCTTGATGTTCACCTCGCAAGAATCCCTGATGGAACGCACCCAGCGAGCAGCCGCAGCGACCCAGGCCGAGGCGCTGGCCTTGGGCGCGGAGACCTCGATTATCGTGGCGCTACGCCGGGATATGGACGTCGCACCCGAGACGGACCATATGGCCGAACCATGGGCGTTGGCAGCACAAGAAGAAGTGCAACTAGAGACGGGTAGCTTTGCGATCAGCGTATCAGATGCCCAAGCGCGGTTTGATTTGAACGGGCTTGCAGCGGGGCGCCTCTCGCAACAGCAAATCCTTGCGCGGCTGGTCAAATCTCTGGCCCTGCCCGACAGCGTGGCCTTGGACATCAACGACCGAATTTCCCGCCGCGGCCCCATACGCGCGTTGTCCGAGGTCGAGCTTTTGGACGCGCCGACGCGTGCGATACTGGCCCCCCACGTCAGCCTGCTACCGCAACCCGGCGATGTGAACATCAACACCGCAAGTGAAGCGGTCATCGCGGCAGTGCTGGGATCGCCAAGCGCCGCAAGACAACTGGTCAAGCGGCGCGAACAAAACGGGTTCCTCACGCGCGGGGATGTGACCGATGCTGGCATTGTCGCGCTGAACGGCATTGGTTTCACGTCAGACGTCTATGACGTGGAAAGCCGCGCAGAAGTCGATGGCACGACGGTTATCCTGACGTCCCGGCTGCTGCGCGAAGACAGGCTGGGGCGAAAAGACACCTATGCGATCGAGCGCAGCTTTTCAAAGCATCTGGGATCGAAGGGGAGCTTGCCTGCCCCAAAGCCCTTCCGTCCCTAAGGGTAAAATGCGAAACGCGGCCACTCTATGGAGCGGCCGCGCCTCTTTCATATTCTCACACCCCCGAAAAGGAGCCAATCAACCTAGGGGTTGAAAGGTTCGCTCGTCGGGAACCGTGGCACTGTGACCCCCGCGAGGGAGATCGGCTGGGCATTGCGATCCTGGTTGAAGGCGCGCACAAAATCGGCCCCCAATTTGGAAATGCCGTTTAGTCCGCCGCTGCTACCACAAGCGACTAGAACGCCGGCCACAACCACAAGAACTGAGATACTCTTCAACATCGGAATTCTCCTATTCTATGGGTTTAGTTGTTCGGCGAGCCAGCAATCGGTGTGTTCAAGTAGGGGAACACGGTTTGCAACTCGGTGGCGCGCAAAGGTGCCCCATCGGTCAACGGCACTAGGCCCGCAGGCGCGGTATCGTTGGGATCGCCTTTGCCACAAAGACCCAGATTTACATTGTCTTCGGCACTTGGGTCTCCGCTAAGCTCTTGCCCGAGAGGCACGTCATGGCACAACCGGCCCATCATCACGCGCAGCGCAAGATCGACAGTGTCATCCGCCGGACGGCGACCGTTGGGAAAGCCCGCAAGGTCTTCAGCCAAAAGGCCAAAGGTATGCTGCTCGGACGCGGGTGTCGCCGGGAACGCTGTATTCAAACGCAGCATTTCAGACAGGTCTGTCTTCGTATCGAAGCCAGCAGGCTGGTTTACGCCCTGAAAACCGCTGAGGAACGCGGTAACAAGGTCGTTCCGGGGGAAGTTCGACGGAGCGATATTGCCCGATGCACCCAACGCATCGCGGAACAGGATGTCCAGTAGCGCTGGCAGGGTCGGATTGGTCACATAGACAGCCAGTGCCTCGTCAATTGTAGGCTCTGCTGCGTTAAACAGATCCTTGTCGGAAAGGCCGATGACCACCTCGTTAACCAGCGGGTTGGACAAGCGCGACTGCTGTACCCAAGCGCCACCATAAATCGAGGTCTTCTCGTAGGTGGGCGACGGATCTTCCAATTCGCCTTGTGGCAGGCTGGCAGTCGTCCATGCCCCGATGACCGGCTCATCCCCTTGGGTCAGACAGGAGATTGGAATTTCCAAAGCCAGCGTTGTGACATTGGCTTTACCAATCAGGTCGTCATTGGCGCGGTCCTGCACGATCCCGTTCGCGTTGAAATTGGGATCGTTATACTGGGACCACATCGGGTTATCTGGTCCCTGCACTGGAACGAGGTTCACCAGATCAAAGATTTCGCCAAGGTTCACCGCGAAGGCCTCTGCGCGCTGGCCAGCAAAAACCCGGCCCGTTCCGCAGCCCGGAATTTTTACATCGTCATAGATATAGGCGTTCGCGTATTCGGCATAGTCAGGCAGGGTCTTGTTGCCAACGTTGTCGAGCGGCTTGGTAAAGGTCGTCCCGCCGCCATGCGAAAGAGACGTTCTTTTGCCGCTGCGACGGTCCCCCGTGATCATGGTCACGCTATAGCTTTCGGTTTCACCCAGAGCAGCGGTCGGGCTGCTGGCTGTGATCTGGCCTGCGGCGCGCAGCGGAATGCCCACTTTCTCGCCGCCGATGTCCAGCTGGATACCAGTGCCGTCTTTCAGATTATTGTCGAATTGAAACTGAAAGGTGATCTCTTCTTCGGCATCGGCGTCATTGCTGACATGGATCTCGTAGATCGCATCAGGGTCCATGGTGAAATAGTTGGGTCCACCATAGGGGGCCTGCAAAGGCTGATAATTTGCAATGAGGGTCACGTAGTCGCCGCGGTTTGCCTCGTAGCTTTTGAACATGTAGAAATCTGTCGCGTCGATCTTTGGCTGCTCGGTAATGCCCGGCGCCTCACGGTGCGATGATGCAGATGCAATGCTTGCTGTCAGGCAAAGCGCAGTAGCGCAGCTTCCCTGCAACAAGGTACGAATGGTAAATGTCATTTTTCACTCCCAAGTTGGCTTATTTTATGTGCCGAGACCAATGGCCATCGGATCGCCCTGCGAGTGCTGAAAAAATTCTATTCACTACCCGCATTGAATGAGACACGTGCTGCCGCCGAGAAAGTTTCACCGTTTATGATAGAATATCTCATTTAGATGGAACCTAGGCCCACTGGCGTTTTTGATGCTTGCCGTGTTTTATACGTGAATGCCTCTGTTCATCTTATCCTCGATCATTCTGATTCCGATTTTGGGTCAGCTTGTTCGTATTGATCTGCGCCAACACCGCCTGCCGGATCGCTATACGGTTCCGCTGATCTGCGTTGGGCTAGCCACGAATGCCCTCGCGCAGCGTGCCCTCCCGACGGAGGCGATCTGGGGCGCTATCATTGGCTATGTGGTATTCTGGCTGATCGGAGCGGTCTATTTCCGCAGCCGTGGGCAGGAAGGGTTGGGCTTGGGCGATGCAAAGCTGCTGTCGGCAGCGGGTGCATGGGTCGGGGTTTTCGCCTTGCCTTGGGTCGTGCTCCTGTCGGCTCTGGGTGCCCTTGGGTACGCAGTGCTCTCGGGCCACGGGCGCCAAGAGCGCCTTGCGTTTGGTCCATGGATTGCCGGGGCCCTTCTTCTTATTTGGTTAGGAAAAGGGCTTTTTTCAGAGGTATAGAAACGCGTATTACCCCTGCGAACGGCATTTTACGCCGCCATCTCGCGGACTTTCCAATCGAAGGATGCTAACCGCACGCCCGGTCAGCGTTGAGGGTCTGCACGTTTACGTCTGAATAAGCTCGACAACCATGCTCTCCTCGGTCGTTCCGCTGGCGTCGCCTCGTCCCCTTGCAGGCTTCGCTTTTGTCCAAACATCAGCATGGCAGGTGTCAGGATGAGGGTCAGAAGGGTCGCGACGACCAGCCCCCCTACAATCGCGCTCGACAGTTCGGTCCAATATTGGGTCGATGGCGCGCCAAAGACGATTTCGCGCGTGAAGAAATTCAGGTTGGCCCCCAGCACCATCGGCATCAGGCCAAGCGCCGTGGTAATCGATGTCAGAAGAACAGGCCGCAAACGTTGTGCGCCTGTGCGCAAGGCGGCCTCGCGCGGGTGCATGCCAGTGGATCGTAGATCATTGTAGGTATCAATCAGAACAATGTTGTTGTTCACCACGATGCCCGCCAACGCGATAATCCCGATGCCCCCCATCACAACGCCAAAGGGGCGCCCCGTGACGATCAAGCCAAGCAGAACACCCGCGACCGAGAAGATGATCGCGCTCATCACGACGAAGGCTTGGTAGAAGCTGTTGAACTGAAGAACCAGGATCACCAGCATCAAGACAATCGCGGACACGAAGGCACCAACGAGGAACACCATCGCTTCGGTCTGGTCCTGCGCCTCGCCGGCGAAGCTATAGCTGACCCCGTCGGGCAAATCTGCAGCGTCCAGGGCTTGTTGCAAAGCCGTCACCTGATCGTTGACTAACAAACCGGGTGCGACATTTGCCTCTATCGTCACGACGCGCTTTTCATCGACACGTGTGATCGTGCCCGTCCGCTCAACCGGCTCGAAGGTGACAAAGTTGGAGATCGGCACCAATCCGGCAGAGGTGGGAACGCGCAGGTTTCCAAGCTCTGACAAAGACCGTTCTTCGGCCGGAAAACGAACGCGTATATCCAGCTCTCCGTCCGCGTCCTCGGGCCGGTAATCCGCGACGGCGATGCCTTGGGTCAGCAGCTGAACGGCTTGCCCCAAAAGACTGACATCAGCGCCATATCGCGCGGCTTCCGCCCGGTTCACGCGGATGGACACCTCTACCCCCGGAAGCGGCAGCGTGTCGGTCACATCCGTGAAGCCGCCGATCTGCTCCATGATGGACAAGACCTGCGCGACAGCGTCGCCCTGCACGGCCGGATTGCGCGCCGCGATCTGAAGGTTGATCGGCTTGCCAGCGGTGGGTCCGCCGCTTTCGGTCTGGACCTGAACATCAACGCCCGCAATGTCTGCGACATCCCGCCGGATATCGGTGCCGATGGCTTCTGCCGCGCGCCGCCTGTCCCATTCGGTGAGCTCAAGCTGTATCGTACCGATGGTTTCTTCGCTGCCTTGCCCTGCGCTCATCGTGGATCGGGCATAGACGGTGGCTACTTCATCATAGCCCATCAATCGCTGCTCGACCCTGCGCACCAACGCGTCACGTTCGTAGATAGAGAAGTTGTCACGAGCGAGCACCTGCACCTGCATGAACTCTGGCTCTACCGAGGGGAAGAACGACAGGCCGGTCCCGAACTGCCCGTATAGACCAAAGCTGCCAAGCAGCATGGCAAGCGCCAGCAACGCCGTCGCACCGGGTCTGAGGATTGCCCATTCCAACAGACGCACATAAGCTCCGGTCAGCCCGCCAATGCGCCGTGGGTCACCTTTTTCAGCTTCGCTGAGCGCACGTTTGGCCGCCGCATTTTGCGGCTGGCGTTTCCCGATGAGGCCACCCAGTACAGGGATGAAGATGAGCGCCATGAAAAGGGACGCGAAAAGGGTCAGGATCACGGTAATGGGCAGGAACTTCATGAACTCGCCGACCATGCCGGTCCAGAACAGCAGCGGAAAGAACACGCTTAATGTCGTGGCGGTTGAGGCGATGATCGGCCAAGCCATGCGCTTGGCGGCATAGGCATAGGCTGTTTGCGCATCATCCCCCTCTTGCAGACGACGGTCCGCCAGCTCGACCGTTACGATGGCCCCATCGACCAGCATCCCGACAACCAAAATCAGCGAAAAGAGAACCACGATATTCATCGTGAACCCCATCGCCCAAAGCGCCGTAACCCCCACCAGAAACGCCCCCGGAATGGCAAGACCGACAAGGATAGCCGACCGAAGACCAAGGGCCGCCACGATGACAATCATCACAAGCAAAACCGCTGCAATGACGTTTGCCTCCAGGTCGCTCAGCAACGTCTCTACCTGCTCGGACTGATCTTGCAGGTAGGTTACCTCGATGCTTTCGGGCCAATCCTTGCGCAGCTCTTCCAGCGCAGCACGCGTGGCCGCGACTGTTTCGATGATATTCGCCCCGGACCGCTTTTTCACCTCAAGCGCAAGTGCCGGTTGCCCGTCAATGCGTGCGTAGCCCGTCGGATCTTGGAAGGTGCGGCGGACGGTTGCGACGTCTTCGAATGTCACCACCGTATTTCCGCGCACCTTTACCGGAATTTCCATGACGTCTTGCAGGTCCTCGATCAGGCCCGGCACCTTGAGCACGATGCGCCCGCCCCCCGTCTCGATGGCCCCCGCCGCAATCAAACGGTTGTTCCGCTGAAGCTGGCCGATCAGCTCATCAAAGCTCAGGTTGTAGGTTTGGAAAACCGTCGGGTCGATCAGTACCTCAAGGAATTCGTCCCGCGCGCCGCCAATCTCGACCTCCAGAACGCCGGACAGCCCTTCGATGGCTTCTTGCGCGTCATCGGCGATGGCGTTCAGCGTTCGCTCTGGCACCGGCCCCGAAATGAGCGCGGAGATAATCGGGAAGAGCGCCGTGTTGATCTCTGTCACCGTGAGGTCATAGGCGTCTTCGGGCAAATCGCCCTCGACCCTGTCTGCGGCTTCCCGGACTTTGCGCAGCGCTTCGTCGATGTCTCCGCCGGGGGTGAATTCAAGCTGGACATTCGCATAGCCTTCGGACGCATTGCTTTGGATCTTCTCAAGCCCGGCAATCGCGGCGAATTCGGCTTCCATCGGCTCGATCAGCAGGCGTTCGGCATCAGACGGGCTGATCCCTTCAAGGCCCGTGGAGACGTAAACAAGCGGTAAAGGCACCTCGGGGTTGGCTTCTTTGGGGATGGCGACATAGGCGACCGCGCCTACGCCCAAGAGCATCAGAAGCACCATCAGAACGACCCGGCCACGCGAGAATGCGGCGTCAATAATCGTATTCATTCCCGCTGCCCTTCGTCGCTTGCCGCGTCACTATCGGGAATGGGAAGCGCGGGCTGCCCATCTTGAGGGGTGCTGTTTTCCTCACCGTCATCCGCCTTGGTCTGCAACGACGGTGCCACCTCTTCGCCTTCGTTCACGAACCCCTGACCGACAGTGATGATCCGCACTGCGTCCGACAGGCCGCTTACATACAGGCCATCGATCTCTGCTCGCACGATGCGAATGGGGGTGAACACAACCATATCATTCTCATCAACGGTTTTGACGCCCAAGCGCCCCTCTGGGCTCAGCGATATCGTCGAGGGCTGCACGAAATGCGCGCTTGTCGAACCGGTCGGGATTCGAATTTCGGCGGAAATACCGGCGGGAATGGCACCGTCTTCATTCGGCACGGTGATCTTGGTGAGGAACGTGCGGGTTTCGGCATTTGCAGCCGTGCTGACAAAGCTCACCGTGCCTTCACGCTCTTCTCCGGTGATGAAATTCACCGTCGCCGTCTGGCCGCTTTTGATCTGACCAAGCGCCTGTTGTGGCACCTGCAACGCAACTGTCAGCGGCCGATTATCAACGATGCGCCCGACTTCGGCGCCCGCCTGAATAAACTCACCCGCATCAAGTGACAGCTCTTCGACACGTCCGGTAAACGGGGCCGTGATAACAAGTGCCTCTATCGCCTCTTGCGCTGCGGTCACGGATGCCTCGGCGGCGGCAAGCGTGGCGCGTGCTTGGCTGACCCGATCGGCAGTCGCCACCCCTCTGTTCAATAGCTCAGTTGCGTTCTTGAACTCTCGGTCCGCACGTGCGAATTCTTCGCTGGCCCGCGCAAGATCCGCCTGAGCTTCCGTCGCAGAGAGCCGCGCAATCACCGCGCCGCCCTCGACCTCTTCCCCCTCCATCACCAAGACATCTACGACGTCGCCTGACGCCTCGGCGCGGATCGACGTATCGCGGTCAGGTTGCGCCTGCCCTTCCGCCTGAAAGGATATCGTGACCAGTTGAGGCGTCGACTTTTCAACCGCCACGGCAACCGGCTTGGCGGGGGCAGTTTCAGCTTGCCCTGCGTCTTCGTCACCCGAGGGCAGGATATACCCGCTGCCCATCCAGCCGACGATGGCGACAACCAAAGCCGCGGCAATCCACGCCGACCGCGACGCGCCTTTATCGTCCTCGAAAGACAATTGCTCTTTGTTTTCGCTGTCGCTCATTTCCAGTTGGCCTTCACTCTCACACACAGGGTTCCTTTTCAGACATGCATACCATGTAGGCCGCCGTTCAAAGAGGTCGCATCATATGACGCTTTTTAGAAACAGACCAGCAGTCTGTAAGCGAGAAATAGACGGTGCGCATGAAACGTCAATGTGACGTGGAGGCAACCAGCGATCCTACCGCTGAAACGAAGCGCAATTCCGATGGATCAACTGCGCTTTGCTGAACACGTACGACCTCATTCGGCATTTAGCTGCTCATGGGACTTGAACGATGAATGACACGGGCCTAGGTGTTTACCGACCAAAGATCTGTATGGTTAACGATCTGTATGGCTATGGAGACGTCGCATTGGCAAAGACCGATACAAAAAGAGACAGCCGTGTGCGTATGGCACCAGCGGTAAGGCGAGATCTTATCCTTGATGCAGCCCAAGCGCTGTTTATGGAACGGGGCTGGGATGCCGTGACAATCGCGGATGTTCAGGAAGCGGCAGGCATTTCACGCGGCGGCTTTTACCACCACTTTGCCGCAAAAGAAGACCTGTTGAGCGGGCTTATCGCGCGCATGACTGAACAAGCGATGCAGACCACTGAAGCCGCGATGAGCCAGAACAACGGCGATGCATTGGTCCAGTTGAACGGTTTGCTGGATGGCGCGGCGCAATGGACAGCCGACAACGTCAACGAACTGCGCGGTTTGGTGCAAATCTTCTCACGACCCGGTAACGAGATCCCCTACCGCCGGATCTGTGACGCCGAGGCCGCGGTCGTGATGCCGGTCCTTAAAGCCATCATTGAATCCGGTATTGCTGAGGGAACATTCAACCCCGTTGACGCAGGGCTGACCGCCGAGCTGATGCTAAGCCTTTCGCAGGGCCGTCGGGAGGTTCTCATCGAGGTATTTGACCTGGCGAGCGCGACCAATCTTGACGCGGCAGTTGACGCACTTGACAGGCGTCTTCGATCTGAAGGTGAAATCTGCGACCGATTGCTTGGCCTGCCGGTGGGTAGCGTCGCCCTGTCAAACCGCACCGAATACCGCCGAATGCTGGCCGGCTTGGTCCAGTAGCGGCGGATGATATGCGCGAGTTTGCAACGCGACGCTCCGACTACATCCCAGGCAGCCATAGCGCCAGTTGCGGGAACAGGATCAACAAGAACACCAGCAGCACCGAACATCCCATATAGGGGAAGGCAGATCCGTAGATCTCGCGCATGGTTGTGCCTTTGGGGGCGACGCCCTTCATCACGAAAAGCAGTAGCCCGAAGGGCGGTGTGGTAAAGCTGATCTCGAGCGCCAGCAGGATCACCAGACCGAACCAAACCGGATCAAATCCCAGCGTTGTGGCGAGCGGGAAAAAGATCGGTACGGTCAGTAACATCATTGAGATCTGCTCCATGAACATACCCAGCAGCAGCAGGACGCCGAACATCACCAGCAGCATCGCCACAGGGGCCAGATCAAACGACGTCGCCCACCGGATCAACCCGCTGGAAGCCCCGGAAAACGCCAGCAACTGGCTGAAGGTGGCCGACCCGAAGACGATGAGATAGGCCATCAGGGTCACCCGCATCGCGCCGATCACCGATTTCTTCATCGCTTCCCATGTGAGGCAACGGAAGGCCACCGCCAAGATCAACACGCCAAGCGCCCCGAATGCCGCGGCCTCGGACGGGGTGATCAGCCCGCCCACCATGCCAATCACGATCACGACCATGACTGACAACATGGGCACCACATCGCCGAAGAACAGGCGCATCTTTTGGCCAAAGCGCAGGTCTTCAACCTCGTAAGCGGGGGCGGCGTCAGGATCGATCCGGGTCTGAATGTAGATCGTCGCGATATAGAGGCTGGCAAGGATGAGCCCCGGAATGATCCCCGCGATCAACAATGCGCCCACATCGATCCGCGCCAAGGTTGCCAACAACACGGCCAGCGCCGAGGGCGGGATGATAATCGCCAGCCCCCCCGTGCCAAGGATCGGACCGATGGACATATGCTTTTTATACCCGCGTTCCGTCATCTCGGGCACCATCAGGCTGCCCAGCAACGCGGTGGAGCCCATGGACGACCCAGACAGCGTTGAAAATGCCGTGCCGCCCAGAACCGTGACATAGGACAGCCGTCCCGGCAGCTTGCCCAGCAAACGGTCGATGGCATTGAACATGCGCTTGCCCAAACCGGTGTAGAAAAAGATTTCGCCCATCAGCAAGAATAACGGGATCGGCACCAGCGCATAGTTGGTCAGCCCGCCGAACCCATTGTTCAGCAGCAGCGTGACCCCTTTGGCCCCGCCCATAAAGAACCACGCCCCAACGATATTGGCTGCGAGAAAAGCCAGGGCAACCGGCATCCCGATGGCCATCAGCACCAGAATAGAGCCCAGCAAAAGGGCCAGCGATTCAAACCATTCCATTATTCATGTACCCCTGCTTCGCCGGAGTGCATCAGGTCATCGCCAAAAACAAATCGGGAAAATTCAATCGCCATCAGGCCAAAGCTGACCGGAAAGGCCAGCGTCAGTATCCATTTCGGAAAGTAATACGCACGCACATCCAGATCATTGCGCGCGATGTTGTTCAGGCACAGCTCTGCCCCTTTCCACGCCAGTATCAAGGACACGACAACACAAAGCACCGCGACCAGCCGGCTGACAAAGCGCCGTGCCGCCTCGGGCAGCGCCGCGGTCACCAGTTCGATATGCACATGCCCCTTCTCGCGTACCAGCCAAGGTGCGCCAAGCATGGTCATATACAGGATCGCGTATTCAGAAGAGGTAAAGAGCCACGCAAAAGGCTGCATCCCGCTGTTGCGCATCACCACTGACAGAATGACCGAAATCATCAGCT
>NZ_DGMH01000054.1:48341-64596 GCF_002388305.1 Sulfitobacter sp. UBA4523 | reverse complement strand
AATGACCGAAATCATCAGCCACACCAGCATGGCCCCGGCAATCCCCGCCATCGCGTAAAGGAAACCTCTGTAAATTTGTCCGACACGCGCCATGGCTGCCCCTTTTGAACGAAAGCAGGCGCGCCCCATCAAGAGCGCGCCTGATGTGGCTTACTGATTTTTCTGCGCGTCGTAGAACAGCTCGATCAGTTTGTCGTAGTTCCCGTCGCCTTGGGGGCTTTCGGCCATCAGGCCCTTCATCCGGTTCCACGTATTCTCTGTCGCCGCTGCGAGGTAGTTTTGCGCCGCTTCCCCTTCCAGCGTCACAACGGTCATGCCTGCCTCCTCGAGCTTGGCAAAGTCTTCATCACGCACCGCGCCCAGCTTCTCGGCCGAGGCTTTCTCGTGCTCGATCGCCACGTCTTGCAGGATTTTGCGGGCCTCGTCCGAGAGGGAGTTCCACTTGTCGAGGTTCACAATCGTGCCAAGATCGGTCGAGAAGAAGCAGGGTTCGATCCGGTAGTTCAGGAACTCGTTCCATTTAAGGTCAATCAGGCCGATCTGCGTCCAGCCTGTTGCATCGACCACGCCGCGTTCCAGCGCAGAATAAACCTCGGTTGTGGGCAGATCGATCACCTGCGCGCCCAGATAGTCGGTGAAGAAGGCGTTATAAACCGCGTTGCCGCGCAGCTTGAGCCCCGACACATCCAGGTTCCCCTCTGCGTCAAGGCTGGGCTCGTTACGGGTCCACAGGTTGTAGCATACGCCGGAATCGAACCACCCGAGGTATTTGACGCCCATCTTCTCTTGGTGGATCTGGTCGATCAGGTCCAACCCGCCATTGGCGCGGGTTTCGACCGCTGTCAGGTTGGATGTGACCAGCGCGTCTTTTTCAGGCAAAGCCCCTGCGTAAAAGCTGCCCGGCGTATAGACCATATCGACCACACCCGACCGGACGGCGTCGGGCTGCTGGAACATGCCAATGGCTTCGGGGCCACCGCGCACTTCGATCTGCACAACGCCTTCACCGGCGGTGTTCACCTTGTCGACGAATTCAAGGAACGACTTGGTATAGATCAGGGATTCAGGAAAAGCGTGCACTGCGGTCAGCGTCTCTTGTGCAAAAGCCGCCGTGGTCAGCGCCGTCGAGGCGAGGATACCGCCAAGGATTGTCTGTTTCATCGTATATACTCCCGGTTGGTGGGGCTGTTGGACCCCGTTATGTTGCCGTCCTGTCCCTCTTGCGGGGATCAGCACGTCTTAGGATGCGGGCACTGCCCACGGGTGCGCGGCAAACCTTGCCGTGCGAAAATCTTTGATGCGGTCGTTATGCTGGGCGGTCAGGTCGATATCATCCCAACCGTTCACCAGTTTCTCTTGCCAGACGGGATCCAGTTCGAAGGTCAGGGTATGCCCCGCGATCACCGCTGCACATTTTTCCAAATCCACTGTCGCGCTGACAGCATCGGTGCCGATCGCGTCCAGCAGGGCGTCAATCTCTGCATCGCTCACACGGGCGGGCAGCAGGCCATTGTTGACGGCATTGCTTTGAAAGATGTCGCCAAAGCTTGGGGCAAAGACGGCCCTGATCCCGAAATCAACCAGCGCATAGACCGCCGCCTCGCGGCTTGAGCCGCTGCCGAAGTTGCGCCGCGTGATCAACACATCTGCCCCCGCATGGCGATCAAGCACATGATCCACCGCATCCTGACGCAGGTCGTGCAACAGGAACTTGCCATAGCCGTCAGCCCGCGGCGCCGACATAAAGCGCGCCGGTATAAGCTGATCTGTGTCGACGTTTTCCTGCGGCAGCGCGACGGCGGTGCCATTGATCTGTGTCCAGCCGGTCATGTGCGTCCCTCCAGCAGCGGGCGCACATCGGCGAGATGTCCGGTAACTGCGGCGGCGGCGACCATGGCGGGGCTCATCAGATGGGTCCGCGCCCCGCGTCCCTGACGGCCCTTGAAGTTACGATTGGTCGAAGACGCGCAGCGTTTGCCCGCCTCTACCCGATCGCCATTCATGCCGACACACATCGAACAGCCCGATGCGGCCCATTCCAGCCCCGCTTGGGCAAACACGTCGGCCAGACCTTCGGCTTCGGCCTGCTTCTTGACCTGCGCCGATCCGGGCGACACCAACCCCGGCACGACGGCCTTGCGCCCCGCCAATACTTTGGCGGCAAGGCGCAGGTCTTCGATCCGGCCATTGGTGCACGATCCGATAAACACCTGATCCACCGCAATTTGGTCCAGCGCCATTCCCGGTTCCAGTGCCATATACTCCAGCGCCGCGCGCGCCTGCGCCTGTTTGCTCCCCGACAGCCGCGCCGGATCAGGGACATGTCCGGTGATGGGCAGCGCCTCTTCGGGGGAGGTGCCCCAGGTCACGGTTGGCGCGATATCGCTGGCGTTGAGTGCAACCTCGCGGTCGAAACGGGCATCTTTGTCAGTCGCAAGCTGGGACCAGTCCCGCAGGGCCGTGTCCCAATCCGCGCCTTTCGGGGCAAAGTTGCGCCCTTTGATATAATCGAATGTCACCTGATCCGGGGCCACCAGCCCCAACCGCGCTCCCCCTTCGATGCTGAGATTGCACAGCGTCAGGCGCCCCTCCATGCTTAACGCGCGGACAGCGGGGCCGGCATATTCAATCGCGTGGCCGCGTGCCCCATCGGCCCCCAGCTCTGCGATCCAGTGCAGAGCCAGATCTTTGGCTGTGACAGCGGCCCCCAGTTCGCCGTCCACGGTGATCCGCATCGTTTTGGGGCGTTGTTGCCAGATTGTCTGCGTCGCCAGAATATGCGCCACCTCTGTCGCACCGACGCCAAAGGCCAGCGCACCAAAGGCCCCATGCGTTGAGGTATGGCTATCGCCGCAATTGATCAGCAGCCCCGGCAAGGTCAGCCCTTGTTCGGGGCCGATCACATGCACAATGCCCTGCCCCGGATCGCGCAGATCGAAGAGCCGGATGCCCTGCGCCTTGGCGTTGCGCCCCAATGTGTCGATCATCCGCCGGATATCCGCCGCCATCTCCCCGGCGCGGGTGGGGGCATAGTGATCGACGACCCCAAAGGTCAGATCAGGGGCGGCGACCTTCAAGCCGCGGCTCTCCAGTTTCACAAATGCGTGGTGCGATCCTTCGTGCACCAGATGTCGATCGACCCATAGCAGTGACGTGCCGTCATCGCGTCGCATCACCTCATGTGCGGCCCAAAGCTTGCCAAAGAGGGTCTGCGGCGCGGTCATTCTGCAGCCCCCTTGCGGCCCGGTTTCACCACCGGTTCCCAATGGCGCGCCTCGCCTGCGCCGACACGGCTCAGCGCCATTTCAAGGCGGAACATATCGGGGCGGTAGAGCGCAGAGAGGTATTCAACCCCGCGTCCATCCTCATCCTTCACCACACGGTCCAGCGACAGCAGCGGCGCGCCGACGCTGACCCCCAGGGCATCCGCCACATCGGGCGACGCGAGGGTCGCGCTTACCGTTTGATGGGCTGAATCAACCTTGACGCCAGACCGCTCTAGCAAGCGGAAAAGTGGCGTCGTCGCCAGCTCTGCCTCTGTATAGTTATGTGCGATATCTTCCGGCACCCAGGTGGTCAGGTGGGAAAACGGCTCCCCTTCCACCAACCTCAGACGCACCGCAACCTGTACACGCGCTTGCGCATCCAGCCCCATCGCGGTGGCCACACTGCCCGGCGCGGCACCATAGCTAAAGGACAAAAGCCGCGCGGTTGTGTTCTGACCCATCTCGACCAACTGCGGCATCAACGTATTGAAATCCGCGGCAAGTGCCGGCTGCACCTTGGGTGCGCAAACAGTCGTCCCCGATCCGGCACGGCGCGAGATCAGCCCGTCCCCTTCGAGCGCGTCCAGCGCACGGCGCACGGTCACCCGCGACACATCCAGCGTTACCGCCAGCTTTTGCTCGCCGGGCAAAACCGCACCGGCGGCATAGACGCCGCGCATGATCTCTTCGTGCAGATGCAGGTAAACGCGCCGCGCCTTACCCCCTTCGGGAAGCCCCCTGCCCTTCGAAGATGTGCTTTGAAGTGTCATTTGAATCCTTCCAATCCCTTCCAACCCTACAAAAAGTTTTTTCAAAAGCAAGAAATCTATCTGACAAAAATCAAATTATTTGATCTATGCACATTTAATTATCTGTATTACAAAAAATACAGATCTGACGCAGGAGGCTTTATGCCGATCATCGAGATTCATGTGCTGCAAGGGTATGACGCAGCCCAGAAAACAAGGCTGTGCAAGGCGCTGACCAATGCCGCGCGCACGGTGATTCCCGCGACACCGGATGCGGTGACAGTGATGATCAAGGAGATGCCCGCCACCGATTACATGCGGGGCGGCCAGCACCGGTCGCCCGCCCCCGCCCTGCCGGATGCCCCGTCGATGGTGGCGCGATACCTGCGCGCGATGGAACAGCGCGACATCGTTACCGCCCACACGCTTTTAGGCGACGGGTTCACCATGCACTTCCCCGGTGCCGCGCCTATGACAGAGCTTGATGATCTGCTGGAGTGGGCCGCGCCGCGCTATCGCTTCGTCAAGAAAACCATCGCCTCGATTGACCTTGCGCCCGGCGACGGACCGGCCACGGTCGTCTATTGCCACGGCACGCTGTCAGGCGAATGGCCCGACGGGACCGCATTTTCCGATATTCGCTTTATCGACCGCTTCGAAGTCACCGACGGCTTCATCACCCGCCAAGACGTCTGGAATGACATCGCAGAAACAAAGGCCCAATCATGACCCAAGACATCGACCCGATTACGCTGGCCGTTCTGGCCGGACGGATGGAACAGATTGCCGACGAAATGGACGCAACCCTGTTCCGCGCCGCCTTTAACCCGATCATCGCCGAAGCACATGATGCCTCGCACGGGCTATATCATGCGGTGTCGGGCGACACGCTGGTGCAGGGCAAGTCGGGGCTGCCGATCTTTGTCGGGGTGATGTCATTTGCCGTGAAGGCGGTGATCGACAAAGCGGCCGAGAATGGCGATCTGGAAGACGGCGACATCTATATCTTCAACGATGCCCATCTGGGCGGCACGCACCTGTCTGACATGCGGTTGGTGCGCCCCTATTTTCACGACGGCAAACTGTTTTGCTATCTCGCCTCGGTCGGGCATTGGCATGATGTGGGCGGCGCGGTGCCGGGCAACTACAACCCCGCCGCAACCGATGCCTTCCAGGAAGCCTTCGTCCTGCCCCCTGTGCGTCTTGCCAAAGCGGGCAAGGTCCAGACCGACATTATCGACATCCTGATGCGCAACACCCGCCTGCCGCAATCGGCCCAAGGCGATCTGAACGGCCAGCTCGGCGCGCTTGATCTGGGCAAGAAACGTCTGGACGAGCTGCTGGCGGAATACGGTGCCGACACTGTGCGCGCGGCGTTGGATGCGTTGCAGGACCGCGCCGAGACCCTGATGCGGACAGAGCTGACAGACCTGCCAGATGGACGCTGGGAGGCAGAGGATTTTCTCGATAACGACGGCATCACCGATACGCCGCTGCCGATCAAGGTCGCGCTCGAGATCAAGGGCGATCAGATGCTGCTGGATTTCACCGGCACGGCAGACCGCTGTGCAGGGCCGGTCAATATCGCGCTCCCCACGGCGGTGGCCACGGCCTATGTCGCGATCAAACATATCTTTCCCAGCCTGCCCGCCAACGCCGGTGTGATGCGCCCGATCGAGGTGAAGATCCCCGAAGACTCGCTGCTGTCCGCCCCCTTCCCGGCGCCGGTCGGCGGCTATACCGAAACGATCCTGCGGATGGTCGATGTGATCTTTTCCGCCGCATCGCAGGCCGCACCGGACCGCGTGGTTGCCAACGCGTATGGCACGATCAACGCGCTGTCGATTTCGGGCAAACGCGCGAATGGACAACCCTGGGTGATGTTCAGCTTTTACGGCGGCGGGCATGGGGGCTCTCCCGAAGGGGACGGTCTGAACCACGGCAATGCGCCGATCTCCACCGCGACCATCCCCCCGATGGAAATCCTCGAATCCGCCTATCCGGTGATGTTCAAACAATGGGCCCTACGCCCCGACAGCGCCGGTGCGGGTCAGCATCGCGGCGGCATGGGGGCCACCTACGAGATCGAAGTGCTTGAGGAATCCGCCACCGCCTTTCTGTTCGGCGAACGCGGACGCTTTGCGCCAAAAGGGGTCGCAGGCGGGGGCGACGCGGCCCTGAACCGTTTTGAGTACGAACAAGACGACGGCTGGCACGCCCCGCCTATGGCCTCGAAAATGGTGGGCATCAAGCTGCAACGCGGCCAGTCCGTACGGCTCGATACCCCCGGCGGTGGCGGCTATGGCGCGCCCGCAAACCGTGCTGCGGCCGATGTGGCCCGTGACGTGGCGGGCGGCCTTTTGACACCCGACTACGCGACACAGACCTATGGCCCAGACTGGAAAGAGGTGACCCAATGACCAGCGCAAACCGCATGATCGGCGTCGATGTCGGCGGCACCTTCACCGATATTTTCGTTCTGGACGAGGCGACAGGCAGCGCGCAGGTTGCCAAGGTTCCCACTTCGCGCCCCGACCAATCGGCGGGCTTTTTGTCGGGCATCGGATCGCGGGTCGATGATCTGTCGACTGTCTCTGTCGTCGTACATGGCACCACTGCCGGCACCAACGCGCTGCTGGAACGCAAAGGTGCCAAGATCGGTGTGATCACCACGATGGGCCTGCGCGACGTGCTGGAAATGCGCCGCCGTGACCGGCCGCGCACTTGGGGTCTGCGAGGGGATTTCACGCCCGTTGTCGATCGCGCCTTGCGCCTTGAAGTACCGGAACGCACGCTTGCCGATGGCACGATCCGTCAGGCGGTGGACCTCGAGGCGGTGCAAGCCGCCGCGCAAGAGCTGCTGGATCAGGGCTGTCTTGCCTGTGCGATCCTCTTTGCCAACAGCTATGCCAATGCCGAAAATGAAAGACTGGCGGTCGAAGCCGTGCGCGCCATGTGGCCGAATGCCCATGTCTCGGCCTCAAGCGAAATCCTGCCCGAAATCCGCGAGTTCGAACGGTTCTCTACCACTGCTTTGAACGCCTATCTGCAACCCGAAGTCTCTGGCTACCTCGCGCGGCTTGAAACCGCGCTGAAACAGGACGGGTTTGCGGGCGAGTTCATGATCGTGCAGTCTAATGGCGGGGTGATGGATGCGGCGACCGCAGCGCGTCTGCCCGTGCGTACGGCGCTTTCGGGTCCGGCAGCGGGGGTCATCGCCGCGGGTTACATCGCCGAAGCCGCCGGTTTTCCCGATATCATCACCGGCGACATGGGCGGCACCTCTTTCGATGTGAGCCTGATCGCCAAGGGCCAGTCGATGCTGTCGCAACAGACGTCGATCGACTTCGGCATGGTGGTCCGGTCCCCCATGATCGAGATTACGACAATCGGCGCGGGCGGCGGCTCTATCGCTTGGGTCGATAAGGGCGGCTTGCTGAACATCGGGCCGGAAAGCGCCGGGTCCACGCCCGGCCCTGTCGCCTATGGTCAGGGGAACACGCGCCCCACTGTGACCGACGCCAATGTCGTTCTGGGTCGTATTGATCCCGACAACCCCATCGGCGGCAAGCTGGACCGGCTGGATGTGGAGGCGGCAAAAGCCGCGATCCTTGAACATGTGGGCACCCCCCTTGGGCTGGACGCCCTGCAGGCCGCCGAGGCGATCTTGCGCGTGGCCAACAGCCGCATGGCCGGTGCGCTGCGACTTGTCTCTATCGAGCGCGGGTTTGATCCAAAACGCTTTGCGTTCATGCCCTTTGGCGGCGGTGGTGCCTTGCATTCCGGTGCCATGATGGCAGAGGTCGGGCTGGCGCGGTCCATCGTGCCGCGTTACCCGGGGGTAACATCTGCCATGGGCTGCGTCATCGCGGATATGCGGCAGGATTTCGTGCAAACCATCAACGCCACCCTGTCGGGCATCGACCTTGGGGCGCTGACCGGTTTCATGCAAACCCACGTCGATGACGGGCTTGCCACGCTTGAAGCCGCGCGCACCCATTTTGAACGGCGCGATACGGAGTTCACGCTTGATATGGCCTATCTCGGCCAGACGCATACGGTATCGGTGACGCTGCCGGTGACAGTGACCGATGGCACAGTGACACCCCCGACAGAGGACGATATCTCGGCGGCATTCGACAGCGCCTACCGCGCCACCTATGGGCGGCTGCTTGAGAATGGCACGCGACGGGTGATCAACCTGCGCTCTGCCATCACCGGACGGCGCCCGCGCTTTGATCTGTCCACGCTCGCCCCTGTCGGTGGCAGCGTTGAAGACGCGCTGAAAGGCACGCGTCAGGTCCACTTTGACGGACAGTGGCACGAGACGAAGCTCTATCACCGTCTTTCCTTGCCGGTCGGTGCCGAAGTCCCCGGCCCCGCAATCCTTGAACAACCTGACACAACCGTGTTGATCGAACCCGGACTGGTCGGCAAAGTCGACGCCTACGGCAACACTCTGATCGAAAGGGCCACCGCATGACCCCTGCCACGACCGCTTTGCTGACCATCGACCTGCAAAATGATTTCCTGCATCCGGAAGGCGCCTATGGCCGTGCGGGTCAGGGGGCCGAGAGCATCCTCGCCCTGCCCGACCGGATCGCGCCGCTCAAGTCCGCGCTGACCAAGGCGGGCGGCACCTATATCTCGGCGCAGTTCACGCTGGTACCGGGACGCGATGACGAACCGCTGATCGCCGCGCATCTCAAGAAACTGCGCCCCTTCCTGACCAAGGGCGATTTTACCCCGGGCGGCTTTGGCCACGCGCTGGTAGATACGCTCGCGCCCGCGGATTTCACGATCGAGAAAGTCGCCTACTCCGCCTTTTACCAGACACGGCTTGAATATGTGCTGCGCGCGATGAAGATCGACACGCTGATCATCGGCGGGATCGTCACCAACGGCGGTGTCGCCAGCACCGTGCGGGATGCGCATCTGCGCGACATCCATACGGTGCTGCTGTCGGACGGTTGCGCCGCGTTCAAACAGGACGTGCACGAGGCGACGCTGACCTCGCTGGGGTCGGTGACGCAGGTGATGACCTGCGCCGAAGCCACCGCCGCTGTCGGAGGTGCCCAATGACCCTGCGCCAACGCCTGACCGCTCCCGATATTCTGATCGCCCCCGGTGTCTATGACGGGCTGACCGCCGCCCTTGCCGCCGACGCAGGCTTCGAGGCGCTGTATCTTTCCGGTGCAGCGGTTGCCTATACCCGTTTGGGCCGCCCCGACATCGGGCTCAGCACCGCCTCCGAGATGACCGATACGATGGCGTTGATTGCCGATCGCACCGACCTGCCGGTGATCATGGACGCCGACACCGGTTTCGGCAATGCACTGAACGCGCGGCGCACGATGCAAAGCTATGAACGCGCGGGGGCCTCTGCTTTGCAGGTGGAGGACCAGACCTACCCCAAAAAATGCGGCCATTTGTCTGATAAGTCGCTAATCCCGAAAGAGGAAATGGCCGGCAAGATCGCCGCCATGGCCGATGCGCGCCGCCACGATACGCTGATCATCGCCCGCACCGACGCCATCGCGGTAGAAGGCTTTGACGCGGCGATTGATCGCGCGGGCAGCTATATCGACGCCGGTGCCGATGTATTGTTCATCGAGGCCCCACGCGACAGCGGAGAGCTTTCGCGCATCGCCGATACCTTCAAGGGGCGTGTCCCGCTGCTGGCCAATATGGTGGAAGGCGGCGCGACCCCGATCTCTTCTGCGACCACGCTAGAGGATATGGGTTTCGATATCGTAATTTTCCCCGGCGGCATCGTGCGCGCTTTGGCGAAATCGGCGCAGGACTATTACGCGAGCCTGAAAGCAACCGGCTCTAACAAAGCGTTTTCCGACCGGATGCATGATTTCGACGGGTTGAATGCAGCGATTGGCACCCCCGAGATGCTGGCCCTTGGAAAGCGGTTCGATGGCAAATCCTGATGTCGCCGCCCCGCCGTCGGCTTTCGATCTGGAGGTCGAAACCCTGATCATTGGCGCGGGGGCCTGCGGGATGATCGCGGCGCTGGCGGCGCATGAGGCAGGTCAGGATGTGCTGCTGCTAGAGGCCGACGCGATCCCCACAGGCTCTACCGCGCTGAGCGCCGGGTTGATCCCCGCGGCAGGGACGCGCCTGCAACGAGACGCGGGGATTAGCGACAGCCCCGACGTTTTTGCCACCGACATTCAGGCCAAGGCGCACCACGAAAACGATGACGCACTGGTCGCCGCGATGGCCCGCACCGCCCCTCAGGTCATCGACTGGCTTGTCGAAACACATGGGCTGCCGTTCTCCCTCGTGCGTGACTTTGATTACCCCGGTCACAGCCAACGGCGGATGCACGGGCTGCCCTCACGGTCGGGGCGCGAATTGATCGACGCCCTGCGCGCGCGGATCGAGGCGCTTGATATCCCGCTGATCTGCAACCGCCGCGCCACCCGGCTTTATGCGGCAGGCGCAACGCTCGCAGGGGCGCGGGTGACGTTACCTGACCATAGCGGCGAGGATATCGGCTGCGACCGGCTGATCCTTGCGTGCAACGGGTTCGGCGGCAACCGCGCCATGGTCGCCCACCACATGCCGGATATCGCGGACGCGATCTGGTTCGGCCATGACGGCAACCGCGGAGAGGCGATCAGCTGGGGCGAGGCGCTTGGCGCGCGCCGCCGTCATCTGGGCGCCTATCAGGGGCACGGCAATGTCGCCCACCCTCACGGTATCCTGATCACATGGGCCACGATCACCGAAGGCGGCGTTCAGGTGAATACGACCGGCAAGCGGTTCTGGAACGAGGCGCAGGGCTACTCCGAAGCGGCGCGGGCCGTGCTGGCGCAGCCTGACGGCGTGGCGTGGACCATATTCGACGCCCGCATCGCCGAGATTGCCCGCCAGTTCGAGGATTTCAAGAACGCCGAGGCCCAAGGGGCGGTGATCACAGGGGATACGGTCGAAACACTGGCTGAAAAGGCCGGATTGCCCGCAGATGTTTTGGCGAAAACGATCACTGATATTCCGGCGGGCGGGCGAGATGGCTTTGGCCGCACATGGGGTGCGGCGTCCCTTTCTCCCCCGTTCTGCGCGGTGAAGGTGACCGGCGCGCTGTTTCACACGCAAGGCGGGCTTGAGGTTGACCCGACGACGGCCAAGGTGCGCAGGACAGAGGGTGGCACATTCGACAATCTATACGCCGCTGGCGGGGCCGCTTGCGGGGTATCGGGCAAGGGCGACAGCGGCTATCTGTCAGGCAACGGCTTGCTCGCGGCTGTCACGCTTGGATTCATTGCGGGGCGCGGATAGGGTTTTGCCGCCATCCTGCGTCTCCCGTGTTCGTTGACCGCTTCGCCGCTTACTCGGCGGTCCAACCGCCATCGACCATCAAGGCTGTGCCCGTCACCATGGCAGACGCATCGCTCGCGAGGTAGACGATCGGGCCCATGATATCCTCGATCTCACCGACGCGGCCCAGTTTGATCTTTTCTTCAATCCAAGCCAGACGCGCGGGATCGGATAGGGTTTGCTCTCCCAAAGGCGTGCGGATGAAGGTCGGGCATAGCGTGTTGATGCGTACCGCCTTTGGGCCCCATTCGATTGCCATCGCTTTCACCATCCCTTCCAAAGCGTGCTTCGATGCGCAGTAGACCCCCCGATCGATGCCCCCGACATGGCCCATCTGACTGCTCACATGGATGATCGAACCGGGACGGCCCGCTGCGATCATTTGGTCGGCGGCGGCGGTGGAAAGGAAATAGGCTGCCCGAAGGTTAACATTCATGACGGCGTCGAAATCCTCGGGCGTGGTGTCGAGCGCAGGCCCGTGGCGGGCCATGCCGGCGGAATTGACCACGATGTCAAACGCCCCAAGGCCGGCAAACGCCGCGCGGGTCGCATCCACATCGGTGATGTCGAGCTCTTGCGTCTCGCAGCTCAGCCCCTGAGCCTCCATCGCCGCGTGCAACTCACCCAACGGTCCGGCCCGGCGCGCGGCGCAGATGACATGCGCCCCCGCCCTGGCCAAGGCCGTCGCAGCCCCCAGACCGATGCCAGAAGTGGCACCGGTCACAAACGCGCGTTTCCCCGAAAGGTCAAACCCGGCAAAGGACGGAAGTTGCATCAAGATCTCCTAAGTTGACAGCGGTCTATTCGGCCGCTTCGCGGTAGCTTGCGGCTGCGCCATACGGTACGTTCTCACCGCCATAGCGCCGCACGCGGACATTGCATTGTTCGGCGTGCCCCACAAAGCCTTCCAACATGCATAGACGCGAACCATAGGCCCCGACCATTGCTGCAGCCTCATCCGTCATAATCTTCTGATAGGAATGGGTCTTGAGGAATTTACCAACCCAAAGGCCCCCTGTATAGCGCCCCGCCTTATGCGTGGGCAGCGTGTGGTTGGTCCCGATCACCTTATCGCCATTGGCGACATTGGTACGCGGGCCCAAAAACAGCGCGCCATAGCAAGTCATGTTTTCCAAGAACCAGTCATCACGATCCGTCATGACCTGCACATGCTCCGACGCGATATCATCCGCCACCTGCAACATCTCGTCGTAGGTATCACAGACGATCACCTCGCCGTATTCCTCCCAGCTTGTCTGGGCTGTGGCCGCAGTCGGGAGAATTTGCAGCAGTCGGTCAATCTCGGCCAAAGTATCCTCGGCCAACTGACGCGAATTGGTCAGCAAAACGGCAGGGGAGTTATAGCCGTGTTCCGCCTGCCCCAAGAGATCGGTCGCGCAGAGCTCGGCATCCGCTGCTGTCTCATCCGCGATAACCATCGTCTCGGTCGGGCCGGCGAAGAGATCAATACCCACCCGTCCGTAAAGCTGACGCTTGGCCTCGGCCACGAAGGCATTGCCGGGGCCAACCAGCATGTGTACCGGATCGATCGTCTCTGTGCCAAGCGCCATAGCCCCGACCGCCTGGATCCCGCCCATGACATAGATTTCATCCGCACCGCCCAAATGCATGGCCGCAATAACAGCCGGGTTGGGCTTTCCGTTAAAGGGCGGCGTGCAGGCCACGATGCGCGGTACTTCGGCAACCTTGGCCGTGGCGACGGACATATGCGCGCTGGCGACCATGGGGAATTTCCCACCCGGAATGTAGCAGCCGACGGATTGAACCGGGATATTCTTGTGCCCTAGAATAACCCCCGGAAGCGTCTCTACTTCGATATCAGTCATGGAGGCACGTTGCGCGCGGGCAAAATTCACGACCTGCTCTTGCGCAAACTGAATGTCCTGCAATTCCCGTGCACTGAGCTGACCGATCAGGTCATCAATCTCTTGCTGGCTTAGCCGGAACGTTTCCGGGCTGTAGCTGTCGAACTTTTCGCTCAATTCGCGCACCGCTGTGTCGCCGCGCGTTTCGATGTCCTGCAAGGTCTGCTCGACGACCGCACGGGTCTTGGCGTCGTCATCGGCGCGGGCAGCATCGGATTTGCCCTTCTTGAGGTAGGTAATTGTCATGGTTCGGTCCTTTGGTCAGGCGCTGGCAGTGATAGGTCATTTCTAGGCTGACCAATCCGAGTTGCAATATTTTCTGAATTTACTGCAATTATTTCATAGTCATGTCAGCGCGCGTCTCTCTTTTTGAAATCTTCCACAAGCGCTGCACCGCCCAATTGCATGAGCGTGTGTTCGGACCCTACGACAAAGAAGCTCCCTCCGGCGTCGCGGTGCGCGTCTAGGGGCTCTGTCGGGGCGCAATAGAGTCCCGTGGCCGCCCCTGTCGCGGAAAGGATGTCCCGCGTCATCTTTGCCACTTCAGGCGCAAAGAAATCGGACAGACCATGAGAAACGGCCAGATCAGCGCGCCCGATAAAGAGCGCATCTACGCCGTCTACATCCGCAATTTCACTGTGGTTGACCACGCCGTCGGGGTCTTCAATCTGGCAGATCAAGGCGACTTCACTTCGCGCCACGGACAGATGCTCTTTCAGGCTGCGGCCAGCATAGTCTGCCGCCCGCGACGTGCCGGCAAAACCACGCCCGCCGGGGCCGTAAGTCACGGCGCGCGCCAGTTCTTTGGCCTGCGCTGCGGTTTCGACATGAGGCACCATGACACCGGCCGCGCCGCCGTCCAGCACATTGAGCACCCAATCCGCTGTTGCCACTGGCACGCGCACCACGATGGGGCACCCTTCGGCACGTCCGGCCATTGTCATGGCGTCAACGGTGCCCCGATCAAAGGGTGCGTGTTCGGCATCGACGACGAGGAAATCGAACCCTGCCCGGGCCATGATTTCGATCACGATCGGATGGGGCGTTTTGATGAAAGCCCCGAGCATGGGCTCTCGTGCGACCAGCCGTGCCTTGAATTCAGCATTCGTCATCATTTCCAGTACCCTCCTTGGCCCTCAAGCCGTTTGCATTTCGATATTTTCCGCAACGCCCAAGGCTTTGCGAGAGAAGACCACCAAGACCGCGAACACGACCGCGGCTGCCGCCGTCGCCGGCCAAGGCGGCATCAGCGCAAGCCCAATCGGCACGACCCAAAGCAGCCGCGACAGACCGCCCCAAGGCAGCCGCGCGCCGCCCAGAAGATGCGCAACGCCCAAGGCGAAAACGCCTCCGGACAGGATGGCACGCAGGATGTCTCCGGCTTCGCCACCGCCCAACATGCCGGGATAGGCGAGGAACAGCATCGGCAAGGCATATGCGGTCGCCCCAAGGCGCAACGTCTCGCCCGCGACCTTCATCCACGGCGCCTGCGCAATGGTCGCCGCAACGAAAACACCAAGGCAGACAGGCGGCGTGATGACCGACAGCGCCGCGTAGTAGAGCACGAACATATGCACCACGAGCGGATCAATACCCTGTTGGATCAGCGCCGGGGCGAAAACAGCCGCGACCATGACGTAGGCTGCCGAGGTCGGCAGGCCCATGCCCGCGATCAGGCAGACAATGGCCATGAGCCCGGCAATAAGCCAGATTTGCCCCTGCCCGATCGCCAACACCGCTGCTGTTACCGCGACGCCAAACCCGGTGAGGTTGATCATGGCGACAAACACCTGTGCGCCGACCAGAAGGATACCGACAATGACAACACCTTTTCCGCCCGCTTCCAGCGCACGAATGATGATGCCGATGACCGCACGGGGATCCTCACCACTCGAGATCCGCGCGACAAGGACGGCCACCAACATGGCAATCATGCCGTAACAGGCCGTCAGTTCGACGGAATTGCCGTTGAGGACGCCAAATCCAAGCCCCAGCAAGGCGGCGACAATAGGGGCGAGCCGCGCAAAGGTCATGGCACCGCGCCAGTCCGGTAGGTCTTCGGAGGTCACCGGACGAAAGCCCTGACGGCGCGCGATGACGTGAACGGTTGAATAGATGCCAAGGTAGAACAACAGTGCAGGCACAACGCCCGCAAGCGCGATAGACCAGTAGTTCACGCCCACAAGCTCGGCCATGACAAAGGCGGCTGTCCCCATGATCGGGGGGGCGAGCTGCCCGCCGGTCGATGCGATAGCCTCTACCGCTCCGGCATAGGCAGGGGGGTATTTCAGCCGCTTCATCAGGGGGATTGTGAAGTTCCCCGTCGTTGCGACATTGGCGACGGTCGAGCCGTTGATCGCCCCAAAGAAGCCCGATGCGAAGGTCGCGATTTTCGCCGCCCCACCGGGCCGGGAGCCACCCAAACGGGCCGAAAGGTCAAAGAATGTCTCGCCTGCGCCCGTGTGCAACAAGATCGCGCCGAACAGCACAAATGCTGCCAGCGTCGTCGAGGCCACATTGACCAGCATACCCCATAGGCCACGGTCGGACAGGAAGATGATCTCGGTGAGATAGCCCGCGTCAAAGCCACGGTGCCCGAATTGGCCGGGGATCAAATAGCCGAAGAATGCATAGGTAACAGCCGCGATGACGATAAGGGGGAACACCCAGTTTGAGCTGCGCCTTGCCAGTTCAAGCACGCAGGCCAATGTGCCGAACCCCATAACCATATCCCAACCGTTCGCCCAAGGCAGATCGTTCATAATGGTTTCGTAGTTGGCTATGATATAGACACCTGACACCGTCACAACGCCGACGATTACCGCATCGATCGCGATACCAAGCGGGCGCAGGCGGCTGCCTTCGAAAAGCGGGTGCATCAGCACGGCCAGGGCGGTGATCATCGTCACAAAGATCGCACGCTGCACGAGCGATTCAAACGGCCCGTTGAAAGAGGTGTAGAACACAAACACCCCCAGAAGCACTGCAAGAGCCGCGATGGCGGTCTGTCGAAAATGAGCGA
>NZ_DGMH01000054.1:44071-48227 GCF_002388305.1 Sulfitobacter sp. UBA4523 | reverse complement strand
GATTCATCACGGCACCTTGGCGAAAATGGTAAATAGAGGGGCGACACGCGCCGCCCCTTTTGAGATCAGGTCTTTTACTTGAGGCGCGCGGGCACGGTCAGGCCGATTTCCTCGTAGTAGCGGATGGCACCCGGATGCAGCGGGCTGGTTGCGTATTGCAGGGTCAGCTCTGGCAGGTTCAAGCCTTTTACCGTCGGGAAAGCGGCGGATTGCTCGTCCATATTCTCCATCACGGCTTTGGTCAGGTCATAGGCCGTCTGGTCGTCCATATTGGGGCGCGCAGAGACACCGATCATGAATCCCCAGACCTTGTAAGGGCCTGTGTTCTCCATCTCGCCGCCCGGCATGTCCACGATGGAAAGCTCCGGCAGCGCTTCGCGGATCTTGGCTTCTTGCGCGTCGTCGATGCCAAGCGCAGTCAGCGGCGTGAAGGCCGCGATATCGGTGGTAAGCGCATCGAAGGACGTTCCCACGGCGCTTTTGACGAAGCCTTCGGAACGGCCGTCTTTGATGGCGTTGGCCTGTTCACTGTTGGTCCCGCGCACCCAATCGGGCGAGATTTCCAGCAGGTCGAACACAGCCAAGGCCGTGGCCTCGGTCGACGACCCACGCATGCCCGGTCCGAACTTCTTGCCGTCGATATCCGACAGTTTCTCGATACCGGAATCGCGGCGAACGACTGCGTTCTGAGGTGCCAGAGAATAGGCCCACAGGAGTTTGGATTCGATCGGCTTGCCGTCAAAGCTCTTGATGCCATTGTAGGCGTGATACAGCGTCGACGTCGTGATCAGCCCGATATCCAGCTGGTCGCGCGCCATGCGTTTGAGGTTATCGACCGTAGCACCCGTTTCCACGACCGACGCCTGATAGGCATCCGGATAGGCAGAGTTGATGATTTTCGCGAGCGAGGCGAAATAGGCATAATGCGCGCTTTGCGAATTGGTCGCACCGAAAGCGAGCCGCGTTTCAGCCTGAGCAGGCAAAGCCACCCCAAGCCCGGCAAGGGACAGTGCAGCGGCGACAGCGAAGTTGCGTAGTTTCATGGGTATCCTCCAAATATCATGAAACGATCCCGATAGGGACGTTCGAACGGAGGTTAGCCACAGTGCATAGCCGCTATGCAATTCCTGTCTGCGTTAATGAAATAATTTCACTACCCGCTTTGACGTTCTTGGAGTTCACCCGCCAAAACACGGATATCACCGGTCCCGACATAGCTCTCGGCGCTTAATATAATATCGACCGCTTGATCCAGCATGCGGCGCAGTGGCTGGCGCATTGTGGTCAGCCGGTAGGATTCCCACGCCGCCATCGGAATGTCGTCGAACCCGATCACAGCGAGATCACCGGGGACCGAGATGCCTTTGTTTCTTGCAGCATCAAGCATGGCAATCGCCATGATGTCATTGGCGCAGAACACGGCGTCCGGCATCGGACGCTGGACCAACATTTCTTGCGCTGCGGCATAGGCTTGGCGGTAGCTGAACCCGCCGTCGAACTGCACAGCGATCTCGCGTCCGGCCTCTTCCAACTGGTCGCGAAACCCTCGCATGCGTTCCAGATGCGTCGAGGTATCACGCCGCCCACCGATAAAGGCGATGCGCTGTCGGCCACCGTCCAGAAACCGCCGCGCTATCGTTCGCGCGCCCCCATAATTGTCGCAGCACACCGCCATCATGGTACTGTCGGTCTGTACCCGATTCAGCAACACGGCGGGAATTCCGTTCTGACGACAGGCACGCGCCAGCCCGGAGGTGATTGTGGAGCTTGCCAGAATGACCCCCTGCGTGCGGAAGTCGATGACTTGACGGATCATCGTGTCCACATCTTCGGCCGCTGGCACCACATGCATAATCGCCTTGAGCCCGCGCCCCGGTAGCATTCGGGTCAATTCGTCCATCACAATGGGATAGAACGGGTTTCGCATTTCGCTCAACACCATCGAGATCGTGTTGCTGGATTGTTTGGCCAACACCTGATCAACCTTGCTCACATATCCAAGCGCCGTGGCAGCAGCAAAGATCGCTTTGCGCTTCTCCTCGGCAATCGGGGCATTCCCCCGATACGCGCGCGACACGGCGGACACCGAAACGCCCGCGCGGGCGGCAACATCTTTGGCAGTGACCTTTTTCATATCGATTGCCTTACCCGATTGCTGCGCTTGCCCGAAATGGGGACCGACGGCTGACCTCGCGCATAGTTTGACGAAGCAATGACATGGGTGCAATTGTGAAACGTACCCGCCATTGCGTTCAAATACTTTGATGAATGCTGCCGAAAAGTAGCACGCTCAGAAAGCCCCCCCCATGCCAGACCGCACAGATTTTTCGACTATTGTTTTCGACGTAAACGAAACCCTTCTGGATATCGCGACGCTAGAGCCGTTCTTTGACCGCGTGTTCGGCAATGCCGCGGTCCTGCGCGAATGGTTTCCAGAGCTGATCTTGTACTCGCAAACAGTGACCTTGTCCGGGCTCTATGTTCCCTTCGGCGATCTGGCAGGTGGTGTTCTGCGGATGGTTGGCGACAATAGAAACATCGCCATTCAGGATAGCGACGTATCCGAGCTGAAGTCACTGATTGGATCGATGCCCGCCCATGCCGATGTGACCCCGGCCTTGACCAAATTGCGCGACGCGGGGTTCACGCTTGTGACCCTGACGAACTCCGCCCCATCCCCCGCGCCGACACCCCTTGAAAAAGCCGGCATCGCAGCGCTTTTTGACCACCACTTTAGCGTGGCCGAGGTCGGTCACTTCAAACCACATCCGTCGACATATCAGATGGTTGCCGACCGTCTGGGCGTCGATGTCTCAAGCCTGTGCATGGTCGCATGTCATATCTGGGACACCATCGGCGCGCAGTCCGTGGGGTGCCGCGGTGCCTTTATCGCGCGGCCACATAACAGCATCCTGCACGTGCCCGGCGTACCGGAACCTGACTTTACCTCACATGATCTCGCCAAGCTTGCCGACCAGATCATTCAGGCACAGAAGTTGACCGAGTAGGCAGCAAAAAGCCCTGTTCGCCGTCGCGGTGCCGCAGGGTGCGGCCGTGTCGTAACGTCACCATTGTCTGTGACGCGGTACATGTTGTCGGGTGCATTTAATTCACATACGAACAAAATAGTTCATATGTGAATTGATTTATGGCCAATACATTCAAGGTTTTCCACAAGCTCCAGATCGCACATTCAGCGCTCTTTCGCGCTGCCGACCGCCGGACGCGCAACAAGATAGGGCTTACAACATCACAGCTAGCGGTGCTGTTGATCCTGTCGCGAAAGGACGGACAGCCCATCAGTGACCTCTCTTCGACCCTTGCTATGGGTAAGTCGAGCTTGACCGGTCTTGTGGATCGCATGTGCGCAAAGGGTCTGGTGCGGCGGTCACCGTCGCCGGTGGATGGCCGCGTCATACACGTCTACCTTGAACAGTCGGGCCGCGCGGTGCTTGAACAGGGCGCGGGCGAAATAAGCCAGTTCAACGCGGCGCTACTTGCGCCTTTTCCTGCTGAGGAACAGGCCATTATTGAACGGTTTCTGACGCATCTGGCAGACAATGCGGACGGCATTGTGAACGGCCCTACCCCGCCGAAGAAAGGGCCAGCCGATGACTGAAGACATTACCCAAACGACGATCCGCTTCGCCGCCACCGATGGATGGGAGCTGGAGGCAGACATCTATACCTCACCTTCGCCCAAAATCGCGGTATTGATCTCGGCCGGCACGGGGTTCCCGCGTCAGTTTTATACGGGCCTCGCGATGTATCTGGCCCGCCAAGGTGCCGTTGTCCTGACCTATGACTATCGGGGGATTGGGGGATCAAAGGGCAAGGATCTGGCCGGATCCGGGATCGACTATCCTGACTGGGGACGGCTTGACGCACCCGCCGCCCTAAATGCGCTGGAGGAGGCGGCACCGGGTCTGCCGCTTACACATCTGTGTCACAGTGTCGGCGGGCATTTTGTCGGCCTCATGCCGAACCACTCCAGGATCACCAGACACGCGTTTGTTTCTGTCGGGACCGGGTTTTTCGGCGGTCACCACCTGCGCAATATCCCGTCGGAGCTTTATTTCTGGTGGGTGTTGGGCCCCTATTTGCTGCTGCGCTACGGCTATATCAAACCGGCGGGCGGCTGGCGGGGCGAAGCGCT
>NZ_DGMH01000054.1:34003-43891 GCF_002388305.1 Sulfitobacter sp. UBA4523 | reverse complement strand
GGCGAAGCGCTCCCGCCGAAACTGTTCAAGACATGGCGCCGGTGGAGCCAGCGCCGCAGCTATTTTCAACCGGACCTCGCAACGAAACTGGCCCCGCATCACTACGACGAGGTCACAGCCCCTATCCGGTCTTGGATATTCCCCGATGACCCGATTGCGACGCCGTCAACCGCATCAGACCTTTTAAAGTGTTATCCAGCCGCCCCGCACGAGGTGATCATCCGCAAACCATCGCAGGTCGGTGTAGCGCGGATCGGGCACGAAGGCGCATTGCGCAAAGGCCGCGACGCTTTATGGGCCGAATTCAGCGATTGGCTCATGGGCGCCCCTTGAACCGCAACCGATTTCCACCGCCATTCAAATCAACAGGATCAAACATGACCGAAAACATCAAGCTACACACCGACCAGCGGGTCACGACCATGACCATCGCGCGACCCGAAAAGCGCAATGCCATCACGCAGGATATGTATGCCGCCATGGCCGACGCGCTGGAAGACTATGCCCAGTCCGACGCGGTACGCGCCTTCGTGATCACAGGTGCGGAGGACTACTTTACCTCCGGGAATGACTTGCAGGATTTTGCCAAGGGAACCCGCAGCGACGGTGTGCCGCCCGTTATCCGGTTTCTGACCGCAATCTCCACCTGCCCCAAACCCTTGATTGCCGCTGTGAACGGCCCTGCCATTGGTGTCGGGGTGACGATGCTGCTGCATTGCGATCTGATTGTCGCCGCTGACACGGCCACATTCAGCACGCCCTTTGTCCAACTGGGACTGGTGCCAGAGGCCGCCTCCTCGCTTTTGCTGCCCGCCACCGTAGGCATGGCCGTGGCGAACGATATGCTGCTGGCCAATCGCGTTCTTGATGCGGCAGAGGCGCTGCGTTTTGGGTTGGTGTCGCGTGTCGCTCCCTCGTCCGATTTTGCCACCGAAGTCGCGTCGCTTGCGGCTGGTTTGGCGCAGGCGGCACCGACCTCGGTTATCAAAACCAAGGCGCTGATCCGTCATGGCAAGGACCAGATGACCGCCCAAATGGAGCGTGAATCGGTGCTGTTCGCCGAGCAGCTGAAATCATCGGAATTCGCAGAGGTCGTCGCCGCCAAGATGCAAAAGCGTCAGCCGGTCTTCAAATAACGCGCCGCTTTGCCCTAAGGCACCCGGCGGGCAAACCTGACGGTTCAACCCGGTTTTCCGGGTCGACCGCAGGTTCGCTTGCCGGATTGCGTCGCAGCGCGTCAACTCGCCAGCAGATGCATCGGCCCGCTGACCTTTTCGGCATAGCGCACAGCCGCGATCTGCGCGACAACGGCAAGTCCGCTTGGTGGTCATGGCGTGAATGCAGCGTTTTTCTTACCCTTGCGCATCGGCGTAGAGCTTTGGGAGAAAGCCTGCCAGAATGGTCATCTCATCAAAACAGTGGTTTAACAAAGCAGTTGCCGACGCCTCTTTCACGGTCAGCAGACGTGCCAGATAGGTGTTCCCAAGCGTTCCGATGACAGAGGGCACCGCCTCGTTTCCCTCACGCGCGGCCACCATCCCAAGCCAAAAACGGCTACGCATTTCGGCACCGCCTTCGACATTGCGAACAATGTGGCACATTTCGCCGCCATAGATGGGCTCTTCCAGCAGGCCAACGCGGGCGCATACGGCGACGTCGCCGTCAGCCAAGTTTACCTCCCCCAAAACCTCCTCAGGTTCAACAAACTGAATTCTCAGCTTATTCAAGTCTTCACCGATGTATTCATGCACCAGATGGCTCGCCCCGATGAACTGGCCATCAACCTTGTTTTCCCAATCCATCCAAAGATGCGCGTCCGGGAACCAACGTCGGTAGTGTTCGGTCGTTTCCATGTAATCGCCAAACCACCAACCAACCATTTCAGGTGAAACGCCCGGCATCGGGGTCCGTACAGAAACCTCATAAATACCGTTGGGTAGGCGTTTCACCCCGGTCTCAAATCCAGGTTCACCTTCCGCAAACCCAGCGGTGGGCTGACCGCTAAAGGGCGGGAGGCCGAATATCCCGACACCAAGCGCAAAGACAACTGCGCCCCCTACAATCCATCTCATCATGTACTGACATCCTATCGTGCTTGTGCGCCCAGCTATTCTACGTTCGTGGAATATGTCAATATTATTCTTCGAGCGTAGAATATCGTGTTGTAAGAGATCACGCTGGAAAGCTAAGCTGACCCGGGCTAAGCGAGACGGAGTTCTCGCGGCTCAAACATGGAGATGTCATTCAAATGTCCAAGCAACGTACGAGGACCGAGGTCAAAACCGCCATCGACGTTTCTGAGACAGCCGAAAGAAAACGCGGCCGTCCGCAGGCCGCACAGGGTACAGATTTGAAGCTGGCCTTGCTTCGCTCTGCGATTGATCTGTTTGCGGAGCGCGGTTTCGACGGCGTTTCACTGAGCCACGTTGCTGAAAAAGCCGGGGCCGACAAAGGCCTTTCACGGTATTACTTTGGATCAAAAGAGGCGCTTTGGATCGCGGCGATGGAACATCTAGCCGACTGTTTTGCAAGCGACCTTAACAAAGCTCTTGTCGTTAGGACCGCGACCCAAACGGAAGCACTGAAGGCGCTCATTCGCGCTTTCATCACCGCATCCGCCCGCTGGCCGCAAGTGAGCCGTGTTATCGTTCATGACGGGGCAAAACACAGTGATCGCAGTGATTTTTTGCAAAGGCACCTCGTTGTGCCTTTTTACACGGTACTGAAAGATCTGATCGCAGGTGCAAAATCAGAAGGCACCCTTCCGAACGTCTCGGACCGGACTATCTTTTTCATGATCACCCATGGTGGGTCATTTCCAATGGCCCTGCCCATTCTCACTAACGCGATCGAGGGTGGGGATATTCGATCATCCGACGCATTGGAACATCATTCCGAAGCGATCATCGAACTGCTATTTTCCAAGGCATGAAGATGAAATGGGGCTGTCGCAGTTCCCACCCTATCGTTGGTGCGTGCGCAGGGGGCAACCGGCGTCGGCACGCGCTGCGTAGTAACGACCAAGCACGACCGAAACCTATGCAACCGGGCAGCGACCTAGGGCCGAATTTCTTCAAAACGATCGTGTCAGGCCGATGCTGGCAGTGGCGTTGCGAAACCTGTTGATCGAAATGGTGGAGCGTTGCTCCTCAAACCCGAGTCTCAGGACCTGGGTAAAGCCCTTGTAGCTCCAGTTCTGGTTGGACAGGTTCAGCATGACGCTTGATTTCTTGTCGACGCGGGCAACGCCGAAGATGGGATGCACGCCGTCAAATTCGTTCCGATCAAACGACAGATCCAGCCCGACCCGAAGACCGCCGGCAAAGGAATAGTCGCCGCCGAGGGTGACGCCCGCCGCATGGCCCGCGACGGGGCTGTAAGAACTGGTACGGCTTTCCGCGCGCATGCCTACGCGAAACACAAGCTGCGAGGATGCCGCGTAGGCGAATTGCGCAGCGCCTGCTGTTCGGTTCACGCCGACACCGCTGCCATCATAGGTGATACGTTCGCGCTGAAGCACCGCCGTGGCGCGGGCGCGTACGCCGAGGTTGCGCGTATAGGACAGGCCAAGGCCATAGGTATGCGCATAGGCCGCGTCATCAATCCAGCGCTGCGATCCATAGATCTCGGCCGAGACAAGACGCCCCTCATCGGCGAAATGCAGTAGGGATGCACTGGTCCGAAGGGTCACTTCATCGGGCGCACGCCCGTCGAAAAGCCGCGCATCCAGATCCAGCGCGAACCTGGCGCGTAAGGCGTCCGTAAGGCGCGGCACGGTCGCGACGCCCGTGCCAATCTCGAACGCCGTGGCGGATTGGGCGCGGGAATTCGGGTCCAGCCGCAGCACAAAACCGCTGAGGTTCACCGTCTCTGCAGAGGTCCGGCGGGCGGCATTGCTTTCGGGCACAATGGCAAAACGGAAATAGCCCTGCCATTTTTTCGGTTTGGCCAAACGGTCAAGCTCCGCCTGCACTTTTGCCTGGACAGAGGGCGACAAACCCGCACCTTTGGCCAGTTCAAGGTGATATCGCGCCCGTTCGATCTGGTCGCTTTTTACCAATGCGTTCGCCAGCTCAAGCCGGAACGTGGGATCGTCTGGCCGCAAGATCACAAGCCGCGCCAGCGGGGCAACGGCTTGGTGTGATTTTCCGGAACGGTTGTAGGCGACCCCTAAAATCCACATCCGGCGCAGGGTCTCTGTCTCGGTCTTGGGTGAATACCCCTCGAGCAATGGAATAACCTCTGCGGCTTTTCCCTTGAGGATGCTTTGTTCTGCATCATCAAGGGAAAAGGCCGCTAATGGCGAGGCCAGTAAGATTAAAAATAGATTGTATAAAATTCGCCGCATCAAAGACCTCGGCTACCGCGGGGAAAGCGGGTTTTTGCGGCCGGCAATTGACCGCATCCAAGAGACCCGCTTATCCGTCGCTTCTATTTCTTGTTGGCGTAGAATGTACCACCGACGCCCGCATCGAAAATCTGCGGCGAGGGATTGTTCACATCGTTGATACCGCCAGATACCGGTCCAAGCATCGATTCTGCACCCGGCCCCATGAAGTTGCCGCCGAACTGCAAGGTGGCGTCCCCTTCATTCTCGCCACTGCTAAGCCGACCGGACATGTGGAACAGCATCGCACCGGTGTTCTGCTCGGGGATATTGACGCCCGCGACGACCTGCGCCGGAATGGTGGTGCGGCTGAGCGAGGCTGGCAAGCCTTGATCGACCGTCAGCGTCCCGTCCAGTTTGACGGAGTTCGAGGTGCCCGCCTCTGTCGCGACGATGTTGGAGGCCGTTCCGGTGAACGGATTGGTGGTCTGCCCGTCGGTCCAATCCACATCGACTGCCAGATCGCCAATGATTTCCGCGCTATTCGCATCGATATCGGTGCCGAAAATCTGGGCCGATCCGCTGTTCACGCCGACCTTCATCTGACCCTCATAGCTGGCTTTCAGCGACGTGGGCATATCCGAAGTGGGGGCCTTTTGACTGACAGCGTTAAAGGCTGTTTCAAAATCCTGCCCGCCGCCTGCGACGCCGCCAGCAAGCCCGCCGGCAGAGCTGCTTCCATTGCAACCAGACAAGACCGTTGCCACCCCAAGGCTTGCAATAACAATACTAAGACGTGCGTGTTTCATGAAATTCCCCTTGCTTGATTTAAAAAATTCTTCTTCACTTTTTAGATACCTACTTCATGAAATCGTCTCCCCCCCGTTCAGGGGGTGTCCTCGGACAAGAGTATTTTGAGAAGATGAGCCGTATAGAATGATTAAATTTGCAATTAAAAATTTCGCTGTGTGGTCCATAAGATGACACGTCCACATGTCGCCCCCGGAGCCATTTTCGCGCTTTGCGTCGTGCTCTATCTGGCCGCCGCCGCTGCCCTGACGTGGGTGGCGACGGCCCAGCCGTGGCTCGGGCTCAGGCTTGGCGTGGCGGGGCAAAGCGTTGTCGTCACTGACATCGCGCAGGGCAGCGCCGTAAGCCGCGATATGATCGGTAAGCGGCTTCTGAGCGTTACAGCGGAAAATCATCCTGCTATCCCGGTGACGCCACGGGACCTGATAGAAGAGCCCGACGGAATCGGTGACAATGACAATCTGCGTCGCTTCTTTGACCGTCAGGATCGCTTGCATGACGCGTTGCTAAGCGGCGCAGTCACCCTGACTTTCGATCAAGCCGACGGCCCTGAAAACGTGACGGTCACGGCACAGGAAAGCCGTCCGGTTTCGGATCTGCCGATGAAATTTTGGACGCAAATCTTTGTTGCGTTCGTGGGCATGTTTATCGGGACCTGGGTTGTCTGCCTACGACCACATGAACAGGCCGGATGGTGGTTTCTGCTGTCCGGGATCGGGTTGGCTTTGGCATCGTCGAGCGCCGCGATCTACAGTTCGCGCGAGCTTGCGCTTAGTCTGAAGGCCTATTCGGTGGCCTGCCGGGTAAATCCCGGTGGTTCGCTACTATTCGGGATCGGTATGGTGACATTGTTCCTCTCGTACCCGCGGCGCATTGTTCCGAAACCTGTGCTCTGCCTGCCGACACTTCTGATCGGTGCCTGTATCCTCTTGGTGCTTGGCCCCGGCTGGCCGGACAAGCTGAACAATGCCCCGGATATGATCGCGATCATCATGGTGGCCCTGTTGCTGGTCATTGCCGCCCAAGTCGCCGCCAATCGCCGCGACCCGGCTGCGCGGGCGATGCTCGGCTGGCTTGGCGTATCGGTTGCAGTTGGTGCGGGCGGCTTTGTGCTAACGTCAATCCTGCCGACGCTTATGGGGTTGGCCCCGGTGATCGAACAAAGCACTGCGTTTTTGTTTTTCCTGATCATCTACGCCGGTATTGCCTTGGCGGTGACGCGCTACCGGCTGTTCGATCTGGCGAATTGGTCCTACGGCATCTTGTTCTACGGCCTTGGGGTGGCTTTGCTTCTGGGGCTTGATGCCGCGCTCATCTACGGGCTTTCGCTGGGGCGTGCCCCTGCCTTTGGCATCGCCCTCGCGGCGATCTGCATGGTTTACCTGCCCTTGCGCGACAAGGTCTGGGTGCTGCTCAAGCGCAACCGCGAGATCCCGGCGGAAGAGCTGTATCGCAGGGTAACCCAGATCGCCCATGCGAGAGACCCCGAAGACAAGCAGAGGCTGCTGCGTAAATTCTGGTCCGATATTTACAATCCGCTGCGCATCAAGGATCAACCGGCGTCTACCACGATCACTGAACTGCAGGATGATGGCCGTATCCTGACGCTCGCGTCTATCGGCAATCTACCTGCACTGTCGCTTGAGCTGGCCGGGCAGGGATCGCGTCTTTTCTCGTCGCGCGATCTGGCGCGGGCCGATGCGATCCTGTCGTTGCTTGATGCGAGCCTGTCCCAGCACGAGACCTATCTTCAGGCCGTCAGCGCAGAGCGGCTGCGCATCAATCGCGACATGCATGACAACATAGGGGTGCTGCTGCTCAGCGCGCTGCATACCGGCCCTCGGGAACGCAAAGATCTTCTTATCCGCCAGACCCTCGCCGATCTACGAGAGTTGATTTCAAACCCGGATCAGACTGATTGGGATCTCCGCGATCTGCTCGCCGATCTGCGTGCCGAAATCATCACCCATTTCGAGGCCGCCCATATCACCGTCACCTGGCAGGCCGACGAGATCACCAAAGGCCGTATATCCCATCGGTTGGCGCATGCGCTGCGCGCCTTCCTGCGAGAGGGAACCAGCAATATCCTACGCCACTCGGGCGCGACAGAGGCGCAGGTCCGGATTGCCCTGGAAAGCGATGGGTTGCAGCTTACGCTCAGCGATAACGGCTCGGGCTTTGACAGCAGCGTCGCGTCGCTTGGCAATGGTTTCAGAAACCTGAGAAACCGCTTCACCCAGTTGCAAGGTGCCTTCAGCTACAGCACCGGTGCCAAGGGCACCACCTTGACCGCGTTTCTACCTCTTTTCAGCACTCAGAAAGAGGCCGCAGCAGAATGAAGCGTATCCTGATTGTCGAAGATATCGTCGAAACCCTGCGTTGGCTGGTCGAGATCGTACGATCAGCATATCCGGCGGCCACGATATGCACGGCCAACTCGGTACGGACGGCGCTGTCAAAACTGGATGGCCAGATAGATCTCGCCCTGATTGATCTGGGTCTGCCTGATGGGTCGGGTCTCGAAATCCTGCGCGGCCTGAACAAGGCCAGCCCCTCTGCAATCAAGGTCGTAACCACGGTCATGGGCGACGACGCGAGCATTGTTTCCTCGCTCTCGGCCGGGGCGGACGGGTATTTGCTGAAAGAGACAGAGGCGGCGGTGCTCTCTCGCCAGCTGACACAGCTTTCGATGGGGTTACCGGCGATATCACCCTCTGTCGCCCGCCGCATCATGGAACACTTCCGCCTCACTGGGCCAGTCGCCAGCCTGGACGGGCGCCTGACGGAGAGGGAGACCGAAGTGCTCACGCTCATCTCCAAAGGCCTGCGCAACGCCGAGGTCGCCTCCGCATTGAACATCGCGGAAACGACCGTCGCGGGATATATCAAGATCGTCTATCGCAAGCTCGGCATCTCCTCACGGGCGGAAGCTGCATGGCACGCGAACCGCTTGGGGCTTGGACTGAAACCGGAATAGCGCCTTGGTCGAGCAATAGGATTTCAACGAAGGAGCGGCTGCCGTTGGCGTGTTGTAGGGTCTGTTCCGCGTAATATAGCAAGGCCTTCCGCTTCGACGCCCTACGCCACATCGCCCCCGGCGGGAACAAACCTACGCCAATCAACCCCGCGGCCCGCTGCGTAGTCCAGACCGATTTGCACCCAATCGATGGCACCCCCTGCGGCCACCGATGACGGGGTGCTGCCATAGGTGACCTGCCGCGTGCCTTCCTCGAACGTGTCAATTGATTGAGGCCAGACCTCATCATCCCAATGCAGCGTCATCTTCCGGCGTTTGGGTTCGTATTCAGCGGTGAAAAGCGTGCCAAACCCTTCGGCGTAGCGGTCTTGCTTGAGCGGCGCTTGGGTGAACTGGCCTGCCAGCGCTGACGGCGTGACCCCTTCGGATAAGACACTCACAAGGTGTTTTGACCGTTCAAACGTGCGGGTAAAACTGCCTCTGTCGGGCGTGCTGCCGTCGGTCTGGTGGTTTGTGGCGACCAGCCGCGGCTGCACCTTTGCCCCGCCACCGGCGTACATCTCGACGCTGGCACCCGCACCCGAGGCATCGGCGACCACCACATTATACGGCATATGCGACGGCACGCGTTGCAGCACGCGCAGCGCTTGGGGCACGGTTTCGCAGGTTTCCAGAACGTAGCGCAGGATTGTGGTGATACCGAACCCGCGCCCTGTTTCCTGCCGCCCGCCATAGGCCAGCGCGATGCTGAGCCCCGCATCATTGATCCCATCGGACAGGCCCCAAAGGAATTCGACCATACCCATCACGCGCCGACCGGTCCAGGCGCTGTGCAGCAGTAGGCCTTCGTTCAGGTCAGGCGACAGATCGTAGTTGCGCACCAGTCGGATGTCGTCGTCCGATGTGGCCACGGCAAGGGAGCAGCCGCCCAGATAGCTTGGCGGGCACCACATGGACAGGAAGCGTGCTGCACGGTCCGACCCGCCCGCGAGCGCCGTGAGCTTGGCGTGGACAGGCACTAACTCGGGCATATGTTGCTTTAGCGCCGCCTCGCAGGCTGCGCGGTCAGGGCCGTTATCGCCGCCGCGTGCAGTGAACCATGCCTCGTAGGCGGGCCATGAACGGGCCCATCGGGCTGCCCATTTCGGGCCCGGCGCGGCCTCGCTGATGGCGTCAAAGGTAAGGGAGTGTGTCATATCATGCGCCTTTCCGAGGCAAATCGAGGAAGAACCGCAGCATTTCGCGGCTCGCATCCGGTCCTGTGGGGTCCGTGTACGACCCCGCGCTGTTGCCGCCCGACCACGCGTGACCAAGGCCCGAGACGGTCCATTGTTCCATCACGACATGGCCTTTCGGTGCCATCACGCTGCGGCGGGAAAAACGGCGCCCGCCCGTGTTGCCGTCGTCCTGAACCTCGGGACCGTTTGGGGCGTGTTTGGCGATCGCATCCGCATTCGCGGCACTTACAGTGGTATCCGCATCGCCCTGAAAAATGATCGTCGGGATAAATTCCCCTGTGTCAGAGCCTGTTGCCCCCTGCCCCATAGCCGCAAAAGCCGATGGCACATCATGGGCCGCACGGTAGGGCAAACCGGAATGGGCACCCACCGCGTCAAAGACATCCCTATAGGTTTGTCCCAGCACCACAGCCATCGCCGCGCCGGCCGACAGCCCCGCAACAAAGCTACGCCCTTGGGGAATGGCATGGTCGCGCTGAAGTTGTTGCATCAGCCCTGCAAGGATCGCCGGTTCACCCGCGCCGCGCATCTGATCG